>DASQOS010000260.1:0-8469 GCA_035644375.1 Rhizobacter sp. | reverse complement strand
ACCGGGCGTGGCAAATTCGGTGGGTTTCCCCGGTCTTTCCATCAGCAGTTTTTCCAACGCATCAAATGCTGGCGTTGTGTTCTTTCCGCTCAAAGATTTCAGCGAGCGCAAGGATCCAAACATGTCGGTCGGGGCCATCGCCGGCGCGCTCAACCGGAAGCTGAGTACCATTCAGGACGGCCTGGTTTTTGTGCTGCCACCTCCGCCAATATTGGGTTTGGGCACCAGCGGCGGTTTCAAGATGATGGTGGAAGACCGTGGTGACCTTGGCATCGAAGAGCTTTACCGGCAGACGCAAAACCTGCTCAATAAGGCGCGCAAGTCGGGTGTGATCAACCCTTACCAAACCTACACCAGCCTGCAGATCAACGTACCGCAGCTTTATGCCGATGTAAACCGGGTCGAGGCCAAGCAGAAGGGCGTGGCAATCTCGGATATTTTCGAGACCATGCAGATTTATCTGGGCTCTCTATATGTGAATGACTTCAACCGTTTTGGCCGCACCTATCAGGTAATTGCTCAAGCAGATGCACCATTCCGCCAGAAGCCAGAAGACATTGCGCAATTCAAGACGCGCAACAGCGCAGGCGAAATGGTGCCGCTCGGTTCGTTGATGAAGGTGCAGCAAGGCTACGGTCCGGATCGTGCCATTCATTACAACGCCTATCTCGCTGCCGACGTGAACGGTGCACCGGCACCCGGCTTCAGCTCCGGGCAAACGCAAGCAGTGATGGAAAAACTGGCCAAGGAAAATTTGCCTAACGGGCTAACCTACGAGTGGACTGAGCTTACCTATCAGCAGATTCTCGCCGGGGACACCACGTTATATGTTTTTCCGCTGTGCGTATTACTCGCGTTTTTGGTGCTCACGGCGCTGTACGAAAGCTGGACACTGCCACTGGCGGTAGTAATGATTGTGCCGATGGGGCTGCTATCCGCGATTTTCGGCGTGTGGGCTTTCGGTCACATTGGCAAGGGCGGCGACAATAATATTTTCACCCAGATTGGCTTCATTGTTCTGGTCGGGCTTGCCTGTAAAAACGCCATCCTGATTGTCGAATTTGCCCATGAAATGGAAAGGCATGGCATGAACGTGGTCGAGGCCGCGAAGGAAGCAGCCCGCGTCCGTTTGCGGCCAATCTTGATGACTTCCATCGCCTTTATTGCCGGCGTGCTGCCGCTGGTGTTCTCCTCTGGGGCTGGCTCGGAAATGCGCGCAGCGATGGGCGTTGCGGTGTTTGCCGGCATGATTGGCGTGACGCTGTTCGGCCTGAATCTGACGCCGCTGTTTTACGTGCTGTTGCGCAGTCGAGTGATGAAACAGCAACAGGCGAGGAGGGATAGCCATGAATAAGCCAATACTAGCCATGCTGAGTGTGCTGATCGTCGGCTGCACTGCGGTGGGTAAAGATTATGTGCGACCCGACTTGGCCGTGGACAAAAGCTTTGTCAATGCCACGCTCAATGGATTTTCGGAGCAGGGCATTGAGCAGGAATTCTGGAAAGGCTTTAATGACGACTTGCTGAATTCGCTGATTGATGAAGCGCGCAAATCCAACCACGACCTGCGTATCGCCAAGGCCAATTTGCGCGAAGTGCGGGCATTGCGCCGAGAGGTGGGTTATGACCAATTCCCCACGGTCACGGCAAACGCCGCCTACACCAAATCAAAACAGAGCCTGAACCAATTTGGCGGATTTACCGGCATTGAGCTTAAAAGCGAAGCCTACACTGCCAGCTTTGACGCCATTTGGGAGCTGGATATTTTTGGCCGGGTGCAACGTGGCGTGCAGGCAGCGGATGCCGATGTAGCCGCCACCGAAGCCGGTCTCAACGATGTCGAGATCAGCGTGGCAGCTGAAGTGGCGCGGGAATATTTTCAACTGCGCGGCTTGCAAAAACAACTCGACACAGCCAAACAGAATTACAACAACCAGCAGCAGACCTACGAATTGACCGTGGCGCGGCTCGATGCGGGACGCGGCACCGAACTTGACCGGGCGCGTGCCAAAGCGCAATTGGATACAACCCTGTCGACGATTCCCACATTTGAGGCCTCGGTAGCGCAGGCGATTTATCGGCTCAGCGTGCTGACCGGGCAGCAGCCTGTGGCGCTTGCGCCACGTTTGACGGAGGCGCAACCATTGCCGTCACTGCCTTCGCTGATCAATGTGGAAACGCCCGACGCGCTGCTGCGCCGTCGCCCGGATATCCGTCGCGCCGAGCGCAGCCTGGCGGCGCAAACCGCGCGCATCGGCGTGGCTACTGCCGATCTTTTTCCACGGGTAACGCTAGGTGGCGACGTTGGCTTCAATGTCCGCACTCTGGCGGATGTAGGCAAGAGCGGCAGCGATATTTACAGCTTTGGCCCGAACATTTCCTGGGCATTCCTTAACCTCGGACGCGTGCGTGCCGGCATCCAGGCCAGCAAAGCACGCACCGATGCGGCATTGGCACTCTACGAACAAACCGTCTTGCGCGCACTGGAAGAAACCGAAGGTGCGCTCATCGGCTTCAATCGTGCTGAGGCGCGCAAAGTGTCGTTGCAGAGTGCAGCAGAACAAAGCGAAATTGCGGCGCGTTTGGCGCGGGAACGGTTTGATGCGGGCGTGACGGATTTCCTCACTGTGCTGGATGCAGAGCGACGTCTGCTTGAAGACCAGAACCAACTGGTGCAAGGGCAGACAGCGGCGGCGGTGTCACTGGTGGCCGTGTACAAGGCGTTGGGCGGGGGCTGGAAGTCGGCAGGGAATTAACACCGGTGCGTTAGTGAACTGTGCGACTTACTGATTGGGGTCGCTTCAGAAAACGGAAAATAAAGCACGCTAAGCCGGTTGCAGCGGTCGTAGCGGCCTGAACTTGCCCGCGCCGATCTTGGCGCTGCTGCGCCAGAGGTAATCGCCGGTCAGGTTGATGTGTTCCCAGCCCAGCGGCGACAGGTACTGCAACAGCGCCTCATCGGCGGTATGGCCGTTACCACGCAACGCATGCGCCGGATGCCTTGTCCGTGAATACCCTGCCAACCTCGACATGCTCAAGTTGCCCGTCCAGGTTCTGGTCGAAGCTGCTGACCCGGACGTAGCCGATGCGTTGCCCCCGCAAGATGCCTCCAAATGCGAAAATGTCAGGAAGAAATCCATGACCTTTCGAGGCATGTGTCAATAAACGCCAAAGCGAACTCTATTCTGACGTTTCGGAGCGATCTACCCTGACATCAGGATAGAGAACGCTTCAACCTAAACCGCCAGCGACAGGTGCGGTGTCCGGTTCGGCTAAGGCTTTGGCGCGCGCCTCAAAGCGTTGGTAACACTCCAGCCCGCAGAAGTGTTTGACGTATTCGGCCCCTTCCGGGGTGAAAGCAGCATCGAGCGGAATTTCCTTACAGCACACGCAGCAGTTGATGGCAGTGGGATTGTTGGCGCTCATGGTGCTACTCCTCCAGCGGGTGACGAATTCGCCGAATGCCTCGGCCGGCATCGGCTTGGCAAACAGAAAGCCCTGCACCGCGTCGCAGCCGGCTTGTCGTAACAGTTCGAGGCTGGCTGGCGTCTCCACGCCCTCGGCCACCACGCTCATTCCCAGCCCATGCGCGAGTTGAATCACTGCATGCACAATGGTCTGGTCGCGGGCATCGTCCGCGAGTCCCGCGACGAACGACTGATCGACCTTGAGCGTGGTGATCGGGCAGCACTTCAAATGTTGCAGGCAGGAATAGCCTGTCCCGAAATCGTCGGCCGCGAAGCGCACGCCGATGGCGCGCAGCGCATCCAGGACAGGGAAAATCGCCGGATCGCCGAAGGCGGCCGATTCGGTCAGTTCGATTTCCAGATACTCGGCGGGCAAGCCGACCTCCGCCAACATTCGTTGCACCTGGTCGTTGAAGTCTGGCCCGACCTGGCGAGCGGATGCATTGATGGCTAGGCGGAACGGCCGCCATTGCAGCGGCTCCCAGTCGTGCATCTGGCGACACAGGCTTCGCGCAGCACCCATGCACCGATTTCCGCCATCAGGCCGGACGACTCCGCCACGGGCAGGAACTGGCCCGGCGGCAACAGGCCGAGACTCGGATGCCGCCAGCGCAACAGCGCCTCCGCGCCGGCAATCTCGCCACTGCGCAGATCGACAATCGGCTGGTAGTGCAGCTCAAGCTGTCCGCGCTCGGCGGCCTGTGCCAGTTGCGTCAATGTCCATTCCATTGGTTGGGAATTGGTCATGATCTTTCCTTGAAGGCCCGAAGCAGCCGCATCACGGACAAGACAAACAAGCCCGTCAACGCGAAGGCTGCAACACCCCAATGCTCCCCGATAAAAGCGCCGGCGGTCGTACCGACCAGCACGGCGGCGAGAATCGGCAGATGGCAGGGGCAGGTGAGCACGGCCAGCGCGCCCCACAGGTAGCCGGCGAACGGCTTGTGCGGCTCGGCCGGCGCGCTCGGGGCGGTTCATGGCAAACTCTCCGCTTGCTGTGCGGACTCGATGGGCATTGTGGCCAACTGCCTTTCGACGCTAGCCAGAGCCTCGTGCCGGCGTTCGACGATCTGACGCAGCACGGCAAGCTGCGCTGCCGCACCGTCGCCGTCCGCAGCATCCAGCGCCCGACACAACCGCGTCAGTGCGTCCAGGCCGATGCCCACCTCAAAAGCGGCCCGTGCCCACCTCAAAAGCGGCCCGCACGAAACACAGGCGTTGCAAAGCGGCGGCATCGAACAAGCCGTAGCCACCCGTGGTGCATGCGACCGGCCGCAACAATCCTCGCAGCGTGTAGTCACGCACCACATGCACGCTCACTCCGGCATCATGGGCCAGATGAGATACCGTATAGGCGTTCACAATGGTCTCGATTACGTACTCTGTGACAGCGTTTGATTGAGCTTCTGCCCGACGCGGAATGCGTCTTCAACACAAACGACAATGGTTCCTTTGTGCTTCGCAGCCCAACCGTCTGCCACCGAGGTGGAGGCAAAGAAGTGCACATGGCAGCAAAAAGCGCCGCGGACATCGGATGACGCGTCCGGCAGCACGAGCGACACCGCCGCACCCTCCGGATTAACATTGCGCACTTCGTCCGGTGTAACCGTGAGCGAAACCGATGCACCCGTTGCAGCGCAGTGCGATTGGACACATGCGGTCTTGCCGATCAGGGCCGGGAACATCAAGGCGTCGAGCGCACACCAGGTGTAAAGACGACGACCATCAATTTCAAAGACGTGAGGCGTTTCACGCAGCGTCAGGCCCATGCCGACGATGTTCCCATCATCGTCATACTCGGTGTTGGGAGTTTGGTCGAGTGCCGCTGCGACCCTACCAAGAGGCCAACCAAGCACGGCCGCGAGTTTTTCCCGCGAGACGGGGCTTCCTTTGGCAATCTCGCGAAGCAGCGGAAGTAAGAGATCTGCCGAACCATCTTTATTACGTAGAAGGTTGGCGGTCGAGAGGCGTTCGGCGATTTCGACGAAAGTTGAGGTTTCCATAGTTTGGCGCCTTGTTGGTTTGGGTTGGTCAGCCCGCGCAGCACGAAAGCTGCTTCACGTCTTTAGTGAAGGTCTGTGCTGCCAACTTCAACCCCTCGACCATCGTCAGATAGGGGAACAACTGATCGGCCAGTTCTTGTACCGTCATGCGGTTACGTATGGCGAGCACCGCTGTCTGAATCAGCTCCCCCGCTTCCTGGGCCACGGCCTGTACGCCGATGAGTCGCCCGCTACCTTCCTCGATGACCAACTTGATGAAGCCGCGTGTGTCGAAGTTGGCGAGCGCACGCGGCACGTTGTCCAAGGTTAAGGTGCGGCTGTCAGTCTCGATGCCATCGTGATGCGCTTCCGCTTCGCTGTAGCCTACGGTGGCGACCTGCGGATCGGTGAACACGACTGCCGGCATCGCAGTCAGATTGATGGCAGCTTCCCCGCTTGTCATGTTGATGGCCGCACGGGTGCCGGCAGCTGCCGCCACATAGACGAATTGCGGCTGGTCAGTGCAGTCGCCGGCCGCATAAATGTGCGGCGTACTGGTGCGCATACCTTTGTCGATGACGATGGCTCCCTGCGCGTTGACAGCGACACCCGCCGCTTCCAGTGCCAAGTTGCGCGTGTTCGGTGTCCGGCCGGTTGCGATCAGCAGCTTGTCGGCGCGTATTTCACCGTGTCCCGTGGTCAGCACGAATTCGCCGTTCACATGTGCAACCTGGCTGGCTTGCGTGTGTTCCAGCACCTTGATTCCTTCGGCACGGAAGGCGGCTGTAATGGTTTCGCCGATGGCTGGGTCTTCGCGGAAGAACAGCGTGCTGCGCGCCAGGATCGTGACCTGGCTGCCAAGCCGAGCGAAGGCTTGCGCCAGTTCAAGCGCGACCACCGACGATCCGATCACGGCCAAGCGTTCGGGAATGGTGTCGCTGACCAAGGCCTCGGTCGAAGTCCAGTAGGGTGACTCTTTCAAGCCCAGAATCGGCGGCACGGCCGGACTGGCACCCGTGGCGACTAGGCAGCGGTCGAACGCCACCACGCGCTCGCCGCCATCGTTCAAACGGACGGCTAGGCTCTGGCCGTCCTTGAAACGTGCATCACCATGCAGCACGGTGATGGCTAGGTTGCCGTCCAGAATTCCCTCGTACTTGGCGTGGCGCAGCTCATCGACGCGGGCCTGCTGCTGGGCCAATAGTTTGCTGCGGTCAATCGCAGGGGCGGTCGCTGCAATGCCGTTGTCGAATGGACTTTCACGGCGCAAATGGGCGATATGGGCGGCACGGATCATGATCTTGGACGGTACGCAGCCGACATTGACGCAGGTGCCGCCAATGGTACCGCGCTCGATCAGAGTGACGTGCGCGCCTTGCTCGACGGCCTTCAGCGCCGCCGCCATTGCAGCGCCGCCGCTACCGATCACGGCGACCTGCAACTGGCGCTCGCCATCGCTGCCCTTATCGGCGGCCCCCATCCAGCCGCGCACCTTGTCGAGCAGACCGCTACGGTTCTCAGGCGGCGGAGCATCGGCGAGATGAAATCCCAGACCGACACCCCGACCATCAAGGCTAGGCCGACGTACATCAGGTTCGCTGTCCACCAGTTGCCGAGCAGCCAAACCGTGGCTGCGAACACGATGGTCGGCCCGATCATGCCGAGCAGGCTGCGATGCCATTGCCGGTGGCTCAGCTAGCCCAACGCGTTTGCCACGAAAGCGAGCACGGCAAACAGCGGCAGCAGCCAGCTGATAAACAGTCCCTCATACTGGCTCAGAAAGCCCAGCCCGATGGCTGCGCCGAAACTGACGATAGCTGGAAAGCACGCCGCGCAGCCCATCGCGGACACGACGCTGCCGAGCGCCCCGGTTTTATCGGCGATGCGTGTAATCAAGCCCATGGTGTCGCACTCACTGCTTGACGCCGGACGGATAGCCTGCGTCTTGGGTCGCTTTGGTCAGCTTCTGCACGCTAGTCTTGGCATCGTCGAAGGTGACGACGGCCTCACGCTTGTCGAAGTTAACGTCAGTCTTGCTTACGCCCTCGACTTTGGAGAGCGCTGTCTTGACCGTGATCGGGCAGGCGGCGCAAGTCATGCCCGGTACCGCCAGCGTGACGGTTTTAGTAGTGGCCCACACGGGGGCAACAACGGCGATGAGAACGAGGGAAGCAAATAGTTTTTTCATGGTAATCTCCAGTTAGTAAAACAAAGGAAGGACGTAGGGGAATCCGAGTGCAACTTGGGCACCACCACGGGCACGTCCGTGGGCTGCCGGCCGGATAATCAAGGAAGGCTTTTCGTTGTTGTGAGATACAACGTGTACGTGTGCGAGAACGTAGTGTGGGCGTCTGCGTCAGTGAGTATGTGCACGTTACCTTGCCAGAGCCCAATTCTGTGCGCGAGTTCCTGATAGGCAACGCCCTTGGCATCGGTGAAGTAAATCGCCGAGGTCAAATCCCAATAGTGCTCATCGCCCGGTCGGGGGATGAAATATCCAGTGCTCTCAAAGGATACTGTGCCGCCATCGGATGACGTGATGCGTCCGACGAACTGGGTGCGGTGCAATTGTGGATCGCTCTGTTCTTCAAACAGATCCCACACCACCATACCGTTAATCACGCCCTTTATGTTGCCCGTCCCGCTGCCGAGATACTTTCCATAATTATTTTTGAAGGTGGGCGCGATGCGTTGCATACCCTCCTTGTACTCAAGCTGAATCACCGCACTCTCGGCAAGGGCCGCAGACCAAGTCGGCGGTGAGTATCCCAAGATAGTCACGGCTAACACCGCCACCGTTGTATATACGCTCGCCGACCAACTAGATTTCGCCGAGTTGCTCCTGACTTGTTCCAATTCCATTTTATTCTCCTTTGGCATGTACCGGTCTCTAAAAATGCACCATCTGGGATGCAGGGCACCGCCGCCCCGGTTTTATCGGCGATGCGTGTAATCAAGCCCATGGTGTCGCACTCACTGCTTGACGCCGGACGGATAGCCTGCGTCTTGGGTCGCTTTGG
>DASQOS010000259.1:0-3115 GCA_035644375.1 Rhizobacter sp. | reverse complement strand
TCCGAGCGAGACGGCGGTGAGCAAGAAGCCAAGGCCGAGCGTGAAGGCACCGATCGTCGACAGCTGGTGCAGGCCCTGGAACTCCGGCAAGTAGTTGTAGTAACGGCGCGGCATACCGCGGCTTCCCAGGATGAACTGCGGAAAGAACGTCAGGTTCAGGCCGACGAACACGATCAGCGCGCCGATGCGGCCGGTGCGCTCGTTGTACATTTTGCCGAAGGCCTTGGGGAACCAGTAGTGCAGGCCGCCCAAGAAGCCGGTGATGGCGCCGCCCATCATCACGTAGTGGAAGTGCGCGACCACGAAGTACGTGTCGTGCAGATGGATGTCGACGCCCATCACCGCCAAGAACACGCCGGTCAGGCCGCCGATCGTGAACACCCACAAGAACGCCAGCGCGTAGAGCATCGGCGTGTCGAGGTGGATGCGACCCTTGTACATGGTCGTCACCCAGTTGAAGATCTTGATGGCCGTCGGGATGGCGATCAAAAACGTGATGGCGCTGAAGATGGTGCCGGCCAGCACGCTCTGCCCGCTGGTGAACATGTGGTGGCCCCAGACCAGGAAGCCCAAGAAGGCGATCGCCAAGCTGCTGATGGCGATGAACTGGTAGCCGAACAGCCGCTTGCGCGAAAATACCGGGATGATTTCGCTGATCACGCCGAAGGCGGGCACGATCATGATGTAGACGGCCGGGTGCGAGTAGAACCAGAAAAAGTGCTGGAACAGCACCGGGTCACCGCCCAGCGACGGGTCGAAGATGCCCAGGCCGAACACGCGCTCGACGATCAACATCAAGAGCGTGATGCCGATGACCGGCGTGGCCAGCACCTGAATCAGCGCCGTCGAATACAGCGCCCACACGAACAGCGGCATGCGGAAGAACGTCATGCCGGGCGGGCGCAGCTTGTGAATCGTGACGATGAAGTTCAGGCCCGTGAAAATCGAGCTGAAACCCAGGATGAACGCGCCGAACGCCGCCGGAATGACGTTGGTCTGCGTGGTCGTGCTGTACGGCGCGTAAAAGGTCCAGCCCGTGTCGGCCGCGTTCGTGACCAGCGAGGTCAGCATGCAGCCGCAACCGAGCAGCCACAGGTAGTAGCTGGCCAGATTCAGCTTCGGGAACGCGACGTCTTTGGCGCCGAGCTGCAAGGGCAAGATGATGTTGCCGAGCGCCGCTGGAATGCCCGGAATGATCACCAAGAAGACCATCACTGCGCCGTGCAGCGTGAACATCTGGTTGTAGGTGTCGTGCTCGATGATCGTCTTGCCCGGCGTCCACAGCTCGGTGCGGATGATCAGCGCGAACACGCCGCCGAGCGCGAAGGCGGTGAGCACGGAGGCCAGGTACATGACGCCGATCCGCTTGTGATCGAGCGTGAAGGCCCAGGACGCGAAGCCCTTGTCGTGGGTCAGGTAGTTGTCGTCGGCGCCCTTCGTCTGGGGGATGGCCGCATCGGCTGTCGTGCTGGGTGACGCCATGGTTCGTCCTCTTATTTCAGGGTCTTGATGTATTCGATGAGGCCGTCGATGTCTTTGTCGCTCAGTTTGCCCTTGTAGGGGGGCATGGCGGGCGCAAATCCCTGGACGACCTTGGCCGTGGGATCCATCATCGACTCTCGTAGGTAATTTTCGTCGACCTTGTACGGCTTGCCGTCGGTCATCATTTCCATCTTGCCGAACAGGCCCTTCCAGGTCGGTCCGATCTTGGGCGTGCCGTCGACGGTGTGACACGTCGAGCAGCCCTGGCGGTCGAACAGGTCCTTGCCGCGCTCGGGACCCACCTTGGAGTCGGCGTCGACGCAGGCCTTGTTGAGCCACTTCTCGTAGTCACCGGCCGGGTGCACGATCACGTGCGACAGCATGTCCGAGTGCGAGGTGCCGCAGTACTCGGCGCAGAAGATCGGATAGTCGCCGGCGCGCGTGGCCTGAAACCACATGTCCGTGTAGCGGCCCGGCACGGCGTCCATCTTGGTGCGGAACGACGGGATGTACAGCGCGTGCAGCACGTCGACCGAGCTGATCAGCATGCGCACCGGCCGATCGATCGGCACGTGCAGCGTGTCGTCGGTGAGCGTGCCGCTCGGACACTTGTAGTCGAAGGTCCACTTCCACTTTTGAGCGTTGGCGTGGAGCTCCATCGAATCTTTCGGCGGCGTGCGCAGATCCATGAAGCCTTTGAAGCCCCAGACGAACAGCGCGATCACCACGAACAGCGGCAAGACCGACCAGGTGATTTCGAGCGCGGTGTTGTGCTCCGCGCTCTTCTCGGCGATCTCGTTGGCCGCGCGCGACTTGGCTCGGTACTTGGTGATGAAGTGGAAGATGGCGACGAAGACGCCGAGCGCCGTCAGCAAGCTCACCCACATCATGAAGTCCCAAACCCAGTCGATGTTGCGCGAGGTGACGGACGCGTCGACAGGGAGCCAAAAGGAGTCCGAAGGCGCAAGCTTGGGCAGCTTGGGATCGGCCAGCAGGGCGAGCAGGGAAAGAGTCATTGCGCTGTGCTTTCGACCAGGGTGCGCTTCTTATCGCGCCGAATGAGAATCGTCAGAAATCCTGCGAGGACGAGCAGGCTCACCGCACCGCCGACCTGCATGATGCGGTTGGCGATCGGGGCGTAGCGGCCCTCTGAAGAGTCGTAGTGGAAACAAAACAGCACCAGCTTGTCGATGCTGGTGCCGACGCGGCCCTCGGAGGCTTCGACCAGCCCGAGGCGCAGCGTTTTTTGCGGATACTCGATGCCGTACAGGTAGCGCGCAACGGTGCCGCCGGGGCTGAGCAAGGTGAGCACGGCGGGATGGATGTACTCGCCGCGCACCTCGTTGTAGTTGTACGTAAAGCCGACGGCTTTCGCGAGCGCGTGGATGTTTTGGTCCGAGCCGGTGAGAAAGTTCCAACCGGCTTCGGTGCCGGGGCGGCCATATTGAGCCAGGTAGCGTGAGCGAAAGCGACGCGCGGTGTCGTTCGTCTCGTTCGGATCGAGCAAGACGGTGACGATGCGAAACTGCTTGCCGGGGGAGAAGTCGAGCTTCTTCAGACCCTCGACGAACGCCGTGAGCTGCAGATTGCACAGCATCGGGCAGCTCGAGTAGTTGAACGTCAAGATCACCGG
>DASQOS010000258.1:0-5290 GCA_035644375.1 Rhizobacter sp. | reverse complement strand
CGGCGAGGACGAGCTGCGGCTGCGCGAGGCGCGCGCGCTGATCACCGAGGTCAACCTCGGCGCCACCGCGATCGGCACCGGCATCAACGCGCCGGCCGGCTACACCGAGATGGTCATCCCCTTGCTCGCGACCGCCAGCGGCGTGCCGGTGGTGCGCGCCGAGAACCTGGTCGAGGCGACGCAGGACACCGGCTCGTTCGTGCAGCTCTCGGGCGTGCTCAAGCGCGTGGCCTGCAAGCTCAGCAAGGTCTGCAACGACCTGCGGCTGCTCTCCAGCGGGCCGCAGGCCGGCTTCGGCGACATCAAGCTGCCGCCGCGCCAGGCCGGCTCGTCGATCATGCCGGGCAAGGTGAACCCGGTGATCCCCGAGGTCATGAACCAGGTCGCGTTCGAGGTCATCGGCAACGACGTGACGATCACGATGGCGTCGGAGGCCGGGCAGCTCCAGCTCAATGCCTTCGAGCCCATCATGGGCTACTCGCTGCACAAGAGCGTGCGCCACCTCACGCACGCCTGCAGGACGCTGCAGGTCCATTGCGTGGAGGGCATTCAGGCAAACCACGCGCTGCTGGCCCAACGGGTGGCCGAATCGGTGACGCTCGTGACGGCGCTGAACCCCATCATCGGCTACGAGAAGGCCGCGCTGATCGCCAAGACCGCGCTGGCCAGCGGCGGCACGATCGCCGAAGTGGCGGAGGTGCTGGGCATCATGCGCAAGGTCGACATGGAGGCGCTGCTGATCCCGGAAAATCTCACTCAACCGGTGCGGTTGGTGGCATAGAGTTTGTTGACCTGGTCTGTGTCTATGGAATTCGCCCCTGCTCTTGCTGCGTCGCGTTCGCCCTGGCGCGGGATGGGCGTCTGCACGCTGCTCGCGTTGTCGATGCTCTGCGCGCCCGTCTGCGCCGGCCCTGTGCTCGACCGCATCAAGCGCAGCGGCAAGATCGTGCTCGCGCATCGCGAGTCGTCGGTGCCGTTCTCGTACCTCGATGCCGACAAGAAGCCGGTGGGCTATGCGCTCGACCTGTGCCTGAAGATCGCCGAGGCCGTGCGCAAGAAGCTCGAGATGAAGAGCCTCGCGCACGAGTTCCTGCAGATCACGCCGGCCAACCGCATCGCGATGGTGGCCGAAGGCAAGGCCGACCTGGAATGCGGTTCCACCACCAACAACGCCGAACGCCGCCAGAAGGTCGCTTTCACCGTCCCGCACTACATCACCGGCGCGCGCTACATGGTGCGTGCCGACAGCACGATCACCGAACTGCCGATGTTCGAGAACAAGAAGCTCGTCTCCACCAAGGGCACGACACCGTTGAAGGTCATCGAACAGGCCAATCGCGAGCGCCTGATGCGCATCGACATCATCGAGGTGCCCGACCACGCCAGGGCGGCCGAGATGGTCGAGAAAGGCGAGGCCGATGGCTTCGCGATGGACGACGTGCAGCTGTATGGCCTGATCTCCAGCCGCCCCGACCCGGGCAAGCTCAAGGTCGTGGGCAAGTTCCTGACGATCGAGCCGCTGGCTATCATGCTGAGCAAGGACGACCCGGAGTTCAAGAAGATCGTCGACGACGAGATGAAGCGCTTGATTTCCAGCCGCGAGGCCCATGCCATCTACGACCGCTGGTTCAACAAGCCGATACCGCCCAAGAACGTGTCGCTGGACATGCCGATGAACTACCTGCTCAGGGATTTCTGGAAGTACCCGACCGACCAGGTGCCTGGCTGAAGCGGCTGCGGGAATCTACGTGCCGCGGTGCAGGCGCAGGTCCTTAGAATTTGTTCTACCAACCCCTTGAAGGAACCTACATGAAGAAGTTGTTGTTCGGTTTGGCGATCGCGCTGGCGGTCGGTGCCGCCCATGCGGAGGACACGCTGGCCAAGGTGAAGGCCGCGGGCAAGGTCGTGATCGGCACGCGCGATTCATCGGCGCCGTTGGCCTACACCACGGGCGACGGCAAGTACACCGGCTACCACGTCGAGATCTGCAACCGCGTCGTCGACGCGATCAAGACCGAACTGAAGCTGCCGAGCCTGGCCACCGAGTACGCGCTCGTCACGTCGCAGAACCGGATTCCGCTGGTCGTCAACGGCACGGTGGACCTGGAGTGCGGCTCCACCACCAACACCAAAGCGCGCCAGGCGCAGGTGGCGTTTGCGCCCACCACGTACGTCACCAACGTGCGCATTGCCGTCAAGGCCAACTCGGGCATCAATTCGATTGCCGACCTGAAGGGCAAGAAGGTCGCCACCACCACCGGCACTACCTCGGTGCAATTGCTGCGCAAGCACGAGCGTGCCAACGGCGTGAACTTCGAAGAGGTGTATGGCAAGGACCACGCCGACAGCTTCCTGCTGCTCGACTCCGGCCGTGCCGATGCCTTCGTGATAGACGACAACATCTTGGCCGGCAACATCATCAACGCCAAGAACCCGGCCGAATTCAAGATCGTCGGCGAAGCGCTGAGCGAAGAGCCGATTGCGATCATGTACCGCAAGGACGATCCCGGCTTCAAGAAAGTGGTCGACGCTGCCGTGGTCTCGCTGATGAAGAGCGGCGAAATCGACAAGATCTACACCAAGTGGTTCATGGGCCCGATCCCGCCGCGCAATGCCTCCGTCAACATGGCCATGACGCCGGCGCTGAAAAACGCGATTGCCAACCCGAACGACAAACCGGCTGAAGACTACGTGAAGAAATAAGGGCGACGCGGCCGCAAGCCCACCCGCTGATCGGTGGGCTTTTTTCAAACCCGCCCCGTTGACAACGGCGACGGGTGGGGGGCGCAGCGCAGGCCCTGCGGCGTGGCGCAAAGGCTGGCACGGGTTTCGCAAGAACCCGTCCATCGGCGGGTGGAGGCAAAGATGGCTTTTCAATGGGACTGGCAGGTCTACCTGAACGACACGGGTTCGGGGCAGACCTATCTCCAGTGGATGATGTCGGCCTGGGGCTGGACGATCGCGGTCGCGACGCTGGCCTGGTTCATTGCATTCATCGTCGGTTCGCTGATCGGGGTGCTGCGCACCGTGCCGCACAAGGGCCTGCAGTTCATCGGCAATGCCTGGGTCGAGCTGTTCCGAAACATTCCGCTGCTGGTCCAGCTCTTTCTCTGGTACCACGTGATCCCGGCGCTCATCACGCCGATGAAGAGCCTGCCCTCCTTCGTGCTGGTGGTCTTCGCGCTGGGCTTTTTCACCTCGTCGCGCGTTGCCGAGCAGGTGCGTGCCGGCATTCAAAGTTTGCCGCGCGGGCAGATGATGGCCGGCTCGGCCATGGGGCTCACGCTGGCGCAGACATACCGCTACGTGATCCTGCCGATGGCGTATCGCATCATCCTGCCGCCCTTGACCAGCGAGGCGATGAACATCATCAAGAACTCGTCGGTGGCGTTCGCGGTTTCCATCTCCGAGCTGATCCTGTTCGCGATGCAGGCACAAGAAGAGACGTCTCGGGGCATCGAGATCTACCTGGGCGTGACCGGCCTGTACGTCATCTCGGCGTTTGCGGTGAACCGGTTGATGGCCTTCATCGAGTCGCGGGTGCGCGTACCCGGTTATGTCGGAGGCGGCCGGTGAGCAACTTCGATTTCTCGGTTTTCACCTTCGAGCTGCTGCGCAGCTTCGTCTCGACGGGCCTCATCTTCAGCGTTGAGCTGACACTCATCGCGATGGTGGGCGGCATTCTGCTGGGCACGCTGCTGGCGCTGATGCGTTTATCGGGTAGCCGGCTGCTGGAGATCGTGGCGCGGATCTACGTCGACGGGCTGCGCTCTGTCCCGCTGGTGATGGTGATCCTGTGGGTCTACCTGCTGGTTCCATTGCTGCTCGGGCGTCCGATCGGCAAGGAGCTTTCGGCCATCATCACGTTCACGATCTTCGAGGCGGCCTACTACTCCGAGATCATGCGGGCCGGCATCCAGTCGATCTCGCGAGGGCAGGTGTACGCCGGCCAGGCCATGGGTCTGACCTATGCGCAGAACATGCACTATGTGATCTTGCCGCAGGCCTTTCGCAACATGCTGCCGGTGCTGCTGACGCAAACCATCGTGCTGTTCCAGGACACCTCGCTGGTCTACGCCATCGGGGCCTACGACTTGCTTCATGGTTTCGAGGTGCTGGGCAAGAACTACGGCCGCACGGTAGAGACCTACCTCGGCGCGGCCGTCGTCTATTTCGTCATCTGCTTCTCGCTGTCGGCGCTGGTCAAGCGTCTGCAGAAAAAAATCGCCATCGTCCGTTGAACGTGAAGCCGGCCCGGCGCGGGCCGGGCACGCGCTAACAGGAGTCTCCATGATCGACATCAAGAACGTCTCCAAGTGGTACGGCAGTTTCCAGGTGCTGACCGACTGCACCACCAGCATCCAGAAGGGCGAGGTCGTCGTCGTGTGCGGCCCCTCCGGTTCGGGCAAGTCCACCCTCATCAAGACGGTGAATGCGCTGGAGCCGTTTCAAAAGGGCGACATCGTGGTCGATGGCATCTCGGTCTCCGATCCCAAGACCAACCTGCCTAAGCTGCGCGCCCGCGTCGGCATGGTGTTCCAGCATTTCGAGCTGTTTCCGCATCTCACCGTGACGGAGAACCTGACGCTGGCGCAGATCAAGGTGCTGGACCGAAACAAGGACGAATCGAAAGCCCGCGGCCTGAAGATGCTCGACCGCGTGGGCCTGATGGCCCACAAGGACAAGTACCCGGGCCAGCTGTCGGGCGGTCAGCAGCAGCGTGTGGCGATTGCCCGTGCGCTCAGCATGGACCCGATCGTCATGCTGTTCGACGAGCCGACCTCGGCGCTCGACCCCGAGATGGTGGGCGAGGTGCTCGATGTGATGGTCAAGCTGGCACTAGAGGGCATGACCATGATGGTCGTCACGCACGAAATGGGCTTTGCCCGCAAGGTGAGTCACCGCGTGATCTTCATGGATGCCGGCAAGATCGTCGAAGACTGCACCCGCGACGAGTTCTTCGGCAACCCGGATGCGCGCGCGCTGCGCGCCAAGGAATTCCTGTCGAAGATCCTGCAGCACTGAGGCTCGCTCGCTGTTCCGGCGGTCGCTGCTAGGCGGGACGGTTTTCACCGCAAAGGCGCTAAGGGCGCAAAGGACGCCAAGGAAGAAGGCTTTTTTCTTTGCGATCTTGGCGTCCTTTGCGCCTTTGCGGTGAAACCTCTGCGCATGCGGATTGCGCTGCGAGTGGGACAATTCGGGACATGACTTCGTCTCAGACCCTCACCCTCACCCGCCCCGACGACTGGCATCTTCATGTGCGCGACGGCGCCGCGCTGGCGGCCGTTGT
>DASQOS010000257.1:0-3579 GCA_035644375.1 Rhizobacter sp. | reverse complement strand
AACTGCGTAACCGGGTCAGGAGACCCCTGGCGCCATCAGCGCACGCATTTTCTTCATCGCTTGACCCTCGATCTGGCGAACGCGCTCGGCGGAAACGCCGAATTCGTCGGCCAGTTCGTGCAGGGTCGCCGCATCCTGCTCGCGCAGCCAGCGCGCCTCGATGATGCGGCGGCTGCGGGCGTCGAGCGCGGCCAGCGCCTGTTCCAGCCCCTGGCTGCGGGCGCGTTCGGACTGGTCGTGTTCGAGCACCAGGCCCGGCTCATCCGTGGGGTCGGCCAAGTAAGCGATGGGCGCGAAGCTCTCGTCGTCGTCATCGGACAAGGGCTCGAGCGCCATGTCGTGCCCGCCCATCCGGGTTTCCATCTCGACCACGTCTTCGGCCCTGACGTTGAGCTGTCTGGCCATGTCCGCCACCGCCTCGGGGCGCATGGTCGAGTGGCCCTGCTTGAGGCTGCGCAGGTTGAAGAACAGCTTGCGCTGCGCCTTGGTGGTGGCCACTTTGACGATTCGCCAGTTCTTCAGGATGAATTCGTGGATCTCGGCGCGGATCCAATGCACCGCGAACGACACCAGCCGCACGCCGCGGTCGGGATCGAAGCGCCTTACCGCCTTCATCAGGCCGACGTTGCCTTCCTGGATCAGATCGGCGTGGGGTAATCCGTAACCCAGATAGCCGCGCGCAATCGACACCACCACGCGCAGGTGCGACAGCACCAATTGGCGCGCCGCATCCACATCACCTTCATCGCGCAGACGCCGGGCCAGCGCGGTCTCCTGCTCCTGGGTCAGGAGAGGGTAGCGGTTGACCGCCTGAACATAAGTGTCCAGGCTGCCCGTCGTCGACGGGAACGGAACCGCAACCGTCAATGCATTAGTCATCTGGATATTCCTCCTTGTCGCGACAGCTTTCGCAGATATTAGCACTCTCGCAATGGGAGTGCCAATGGCTTCGGGAAGTTCCCGGGCATGGGCAGCCAGAGCCTTTTACCGTGGCTCGATCTGCCATAAGTGGCGACTCACTGACAGCCAAGCGCCAAGCCACCCCAGCGCGGCCGAAAAGACCAGTAGCACGGCTGAGTCGGTGGCATCCAGGGGTTGCAGTTTGAATGCCGTGCCGTAGAGCGTGGCCAAATCGCCGAGCTCAACGTTGAGAACGACCGCTGCCAAGGTCACGATGACCCAGGCGGCACAGCCGCCGGCCAGGCCCTGGAGCGCACCCAGATAAAGGAACGGCCGGCGGATGAAAGGATTGGTGGCGCCAATCAGCTTGGAAACCTCGATTTCATCACGACGCGTGAGAATCTGAAGGCGGATGGTATTGAATGTCACCGCCACCAGGGCCAACGCCAGCAGTAGTGCCAGCAGCGTGACCAGCATGCGTCCCACTCCAAGCGCGGCGTCGAGCCGCCGTGCCCATTCGGCGTCCAGTTGCACATGTTCTACCTTTGGCCAGCGCGCAGCCTGGTCGCGCAGCGCCTCCAGCGTGGCCGGGTCGTTGCTCCTGGCCGTGACCACGAAGGCGTCGGGCAACGGGTTGCGCTCGAGGTCGGCCAGCACGTCGGCCAATCCGGCGCTGCGCTTGAGCTTGGCCAGTGCCTGTTCGCGCGCGATGAAATCGACGCGGCCGACTTCGGGATGGGCCCGCAGACGCCGCTCGACTGCCGACACATCAGACTGGCCGGCATCCATTGCCATGAAGATGCTGACCTGCGGGTCGCTGGAAAGCTGGCGCGAAAACGCCTGCAGGTTGTCAATGCCGAGATAAAAACCAACCGGCAACGACAGTGCGATGCCGATCACAATCACATTCAACCCGGTGGCGAAAGGCTGGCGCGCCAGCCTGACCAGGCTTTCGCGCAGCGTGTCGAAGTGGGCCAGCAGCCAATTCATGCGGCAAGCCTGCCGTGGTCGAGGTGCAGGATACGTGGACCGAGGCGCCCGATCAGAGCCTCGTCGTGGGTGGCGATCACCACGGTCACGCCGACCTGATTGAACGACTTGAACATGCCGATGATCTCTTCGGCATAGGCGGCGTCGAGATTTCCGGTAGGCTCATCGGCAAGCAGGATGGCCGGGCGATTGACGATGGCGCGAGCGATGCAAAGCCTTTGCTGTTCGCCGCCCGAGAGGGTGATCGGCCTGGCTTTTTCCCGCCCCAGCAGGCCGACCTTGTCGAGCGCCGCGCGCGCGCGCCGCGCAATCTCGCCGCGCGGAAAGCCGGTAATCGCCAGCGGCAGCGCCACGTTCTCGAACACGCTGCGATCGAAAAGCAGCTTGTGGTCCTGGAAAATGAGTCCGAAATTGCGGCGCAGATAGGGGATGGCGCCGGACTTCATCGCCGAGACGTTCTGGCCGTTGATAATCACGCCGCCGGAAGTCGGCATCTCGATTGCGGCGATCAGCTTCAGCAGCGTGCTTTTACCAGCGCCCGAGTGGCCGGTAATGAACACCATCTCGCCTGCCTCCACGGTGAAGGCCACGTCGCGCAGCGCTTCGTAACCGCCAGGGTAGCGCTTGGATACATGGCTGACGCTGATCATGCGCGACGGTGTCATCGAAATCCGGGCGGAGCCAACGGCGCTGAAAGCGAATCAAGGTCTCGCGACCGCAACGCTCGACCATCATTGCCGGGCACCCGGCCCTTTCTCATTCGAACAATGCCTCAACGAATTGTTCGGCCGAGAACGGCCGCAGATCGTCCATGCCCTCGCCAACGCCCACGAAGCGCAGCGGGATCGGTTTGTGGCGCGCAATGGCGGCGATGGCGCCGCCCTTGGCGGTGCCGTCGAGTTTGGTCAGGATCATTCCGGTCACACCCAGCGCCCGATCAAACGCCTTTACCTGCGTGACCGCATTCTGTCCGGTGTTGGCATCCAGCACCAGCAGAACTTCATGCGGTGCCTCCGGGATCACTTTGGCGATCACCCGTTTCACCTTCCTGATCTCCTCCATGAGGTGCGGCTGGGTCGGCAGCCGTCCGGCGGTGTCGGCGATCACGACATCGATGCCTTTGGACAACGCCGATTGAACTGCATCGAAAATGACGGCCGCGGTATCGGCGCCTTCCTGAGCGATCACGACGACACCGTTGCGCTCGCCCCAGACCTTCAATTGTTCGCGCGCCGCGGCGCGATAGGTGTCGCCAGCCGCCAACAGCACTGATTTTCCCTGGTTTCGGAATAAGCCTGCGAGCTTGCCTATCGAAGAGGTCTTGCCGGCGCCGTTGACACCCGTCATCAGTATCACGAAAGGTTTGGCGCGAGACAGATCGAGCGGCTGCGCCAGCGGCGCAAGCAGATCGAGCAGCGCTTGTCGTAACGCGCCGCGAATCTGTGCCGCATTCTCCATGCGCTCGCGCTGCGCGCGCGCGCGCGTCTGATCGAGGAGATGGCGCGTTGCATCGATGCCGACATCGCAGGACAGCAGTACCGCTTCGAGGTCCTCGAAGAGTTGCCCGTCCACTTTGCGTCCGCCGCCGAAAACCGCGGCGAGCTGGGCGCCGAATCGCGAGCGGGTGGCAGCCAGCCCCCGGCGCAACCTGGCCGCCCAGCCGCTGTCGCCGCTGTCTTTTATTGGTTC
>DASQOS010000256.1:0-2299 GCA_035644375.1 Rhizobacter sp. | reverse complement strand
GTTCGTCGAACAGCGCTACCGCACGCAAGAGACCTGGTACGACGGCAACGGCAAACCATTCCGTCCGGGCCAGTTCTACTTCGTCGGTGGCCATACCAAGGTTTACGGCACGGCAATGTTCCGCTTCCGCGAACGCGATTTCGACGGCATCGAGCATGCCGACGGCAAGGCCATGCCGTGGCCTGTCCGCTACGCCGATTTGGAACCCTGGTACGGTGAGGCCGAAAAACTCTTCGGCGTGCACGGCAGGGCGGGCGACGATCCGACCGAACCGCCACGATCGACGCCCTACCCGCATGCGCCGATTCCTCACGAGCCGATCATCGGCAAGGCATTCGAACGCATGCGCGCGCTCGGCCTGCACCCCTTTCACATGCCCTCGGCGGCCGACCTCCATCCCGGCGGCACGTGCGTTCGCTGCGGCACTTGCGATGCTTTCCCGTGTCGAGTCGGCGCCAAGGGCGACGCCGAGACCAGGCTGATCAACCCGGCATTGAAGCATTCGAACGTTGCATTGCAGACCGGAGCCGAAGTTACCCGGCTCGTCGCCGACCAAGGGGGTAAGCGCATCGTTGCAGCGGAGTACCGGCGCGGCGGCAACTTACTTTCCGTCAGCGCACGCCTGTTCGTGCTGTCGGCCGGCGCAATCAACAGCGCGGCATTGCTGCTGCGTTCGGCCGACGCGCACAACCCGCAGGGCCTGGCCAACTCCTCGGGCGTGGTCGGCCACTATTACATGAACCACAACTGCACCGGGATCATGGCGCTGACACCGTTGCATGTGAACGACACGCGCTTTCCGAAGACGCTTGCGCTCAACGATTTCTACTTCGCCAGCGGCGAGAGCGACAAACCGCTGGGCAATCTGCAGCTGCTGGGCAAGATCCAGGAGCCGATGCTGCGCGCCGCATTGCCGCGCACGCCGAAATGGCTGCGCACCTGGCTCGCGCGCCACAGCGTGGATTGGTATGTGATGTCCGAGGACCTGGCGCAACGCGACAGCGAAGTCAGGGTGCGCAACGACGGCGCGATCGAGTTGCGCTGGAAGCGCAGCAACCTGCGCGCGCACCACCGCTTCGTCGAAGTGGCGAAGAAGCTGCTGAAGGACATCGGCTTCCCGATCGTGTTGTCGAAGCCGTTCGGTACCGACACGCCCTCGCACCAGTGCGGCACCGCGCGCTTCGGCACCGACCCGGCGGCTTCCGCGCTCGATCCGTATTGCCGCGCCTGGGATCACGACAACCTGTACGTGGTGGACGCGAGCTTCTTTCCTTCTTCTGCCGCGCTCAACCCGGCGCTGACGATTGCGGCCCAGGCGCTACGCGTGGGCAGCCACCTGAAGGCATGCCTTGACGAGTTCTGACATGGCCCATTCCAGTCCCGTGGACCTGGTCACCGGCGCGCGTCGCGGCATGGGCGCCGCCGTGGCACTGGCGAGCGGACATTTCCGGTTCGCCACCGGCGCGGTAATCATTCTGGACGGCGGGTTGTCGTTGCCAAGACCTTGAGGCCGACTGCGTTCAATCATTTCGAGTCGGAAAATTTGCGCAGGCGCTGACCCAATATGCCGGACGACCTCTTCGACTACATCATCACCGGCGGCGGCTCGGCAGGCTGCGTGCTGGCACACCGCCTGAGTGCCGACCCGTCGGCCAAAGTGCTACTGCTGGAAGCCGGCGGTTCCGACCGTCATCCGTTCTTTCACATGCCGGCGGGCTTTGCCAAGATGACCAAAGGCATCGGCTCCTGGGGCTGGCTCACGGTGCCACAGAAGCATCTGAAAAACCGCATCCTTCGCTTCACTCAGGCCAAGGTCATCGGCGGCGGCTCGTCAATTAACGCGCAGATCTACACCCGCGGCGTACCGGCTGACTACGACGAATGGGCTCGCGACGGGGGTGCAGCCGGCTGGTCGTACCGCGAAGTGCTTCCATACTTCAAACGGGCCGAGAACAACCAGCGTTACGCAAACGAGTACCACGGCTATGGCGGGCCGTTGGGCGTGTCGAACCCGATCAGCCCGCTGCCGATCTGCGAGGCCTTCTTCCAGGCCGGGCAGGAAATGGGCATCCCCTTTAACCCGGACTTCAACGGTGAGCTCCAGGAGGGGCTGGGCTACTATCAGCTTACCCAGTCGAATGCGCGGCGTTCGTCAACCTCGGTGGCCTACTTGAATCCGATCCGCCACCGCCGCAATCTGACGATACGGCTGCGGGCACAGGCCTTGCGCGTGGTGATCGAAAAGGGACGCGCCACCGGCATCGAGGTCGCGGTCGGGGCTTCGCGCACAGCGCAGCTC
>DASQOS010000255.1:0-2801 GCA_035644375.1 Rhizobacter sp. | reverse complement strand
ACGTCGTGCAAGGCGACAAGCTGGCGGTCGAAACGCTGCTGACGCACCCCGACGTGAAGGCCGTCAGCTTCGTCGGCTCGACGCCGATTGCGCAGACCATCTACGAGACCGGGGCGCAGCATGGCAAACGCGTGCAAGCCCTCGGCGGCGCCAAGAACCACATGGTGGTGATGCCCGACGCCGACCTGGAGCAGACGGTGGATGCGCTGATGGGGGCCGGCTACGGCTCGGCCGGCGAGCGCTGCATGGCGATCAGCGTGGTGGTGGCGGTGGGCAATGTGGCCGACCGGCTGCTGCCGGCGCTGGTGGCACGCATCAAGACGCTGAAGATCAAGAACGGCATGGAGCTCGACGCCGAGATGGGCCCGATCGTCACGCGGCAGGCGCTGGAGCGCATCACCGGCTGCATCGAACACGGCGTGAAAGAAGGCGCCACGCTGGTGGTGGACGGCCGCGGCTTCACGGTGCCGCAGCACGAGCAGGGCTTCTGGCTCGGCGCCACGCTGTTCGACCACGTCACGCCTGAGATGAAGATCTACAAAGAAGAAATCTTCGGCCCGGTGTTGGCGATGGTGCGCGTGCCCGACTTCACGACCGCGGTGGACCTGGTCAACGGCCACGAATTCGGCAATGGCGTGGCCTGCTTCACCAACGACGGCAACGTGGCGCGCGAGTTCGCACGCCGCATCCAGGTCGGCATGGTCGGCATCAACGTGCCGATCCCGGTGCCGATGGCCTGGCATGGTTTCGGCGGCTGGAAGAAGAGCCTGTTCGGCGACATGCACGCTTACGGCGAAGAAGGCGTGCGTTTTTACACCAAGCAAAAAAGCGTGATGCAGCGCTGGTCGGCCAGCATCGCCAAAGGCGCCGAGTTCGCGATGCCGACGGCCAAGTAGCCCGTCGATTTGGTCGCTCAGTCGAGCTGGACCAGCGTGTCCTGCGCGCCCGGCACGCAGCCGTCGGCGATCGGCTCCCAGCCGCGGTGGATCACGACGCGGTGTGCGGCGTGGCACAACTCGATGCGCTGCGCATCGGGCACGGTCTGGTGCACGAAGGCCTCGATCGAGGCCGGCATGCTGACACGGTAGAGCGCCTGCGCCAGGTCTTCGCGCGGGTGGTCGTCGCGGTGCAGCCAGGGCACGAAGGCGCCGAACCACATCAGCACGCGGCTGCCGACATCGAACACCGTCGCGGCATAGCCCTGCGCTTGCAGCCACTGCTGCGCGCGCGTGCGCAAGCTGTCGGCGCCGTCCAGCGGCAGCAGCGCCCACGCCGTGGCCAGCATCTCCATCACCCACTGGTTGCAGTTCTGGTAGCGCGTGCTGAACGGGTAGGCGTTGGCGCTGTAGCTGGAGGCCAGCAGTTCGAGCGCCTGCCGGTTGTCGAGCGCGCTGCGCTCCAGGCGTTCGGACTCAGGCGCCGGCAGCAACACCACCGACACGTAGCCGATGACCGGGTCGTGCGTGCCCAGCACAAAGCCCGCCAAGCCCTCGTCGTACAGACGCGGCCGGCGTTCGTCGCAGGCGAAGTAGAGCTGGCGCACCGCCCACGGCGTGTCGCGCTGCGCCAGCAGGCTGACGCCGCTGTGCGAATAGCGCTGCCCGAAGCGGCCCAGGTCCAGCCCCGAGCGCGACAGCAGCGCCACGCGCTGGCCGCTGGCTTCGAGCTCGGCCCTCACGAAGCCGCCGAAGCGCAACAGTTCGTCCTGCTGATCGGCGCTCAGTTCGGTCGGCCGGTCGCAATAGCGCAGCGACTCGGCCTGGCACAGGCTCCAAGGCCAGAGGCTCAGGAGCAGCAGCAGCGCGGCACGGCGCCAGCGCCACCCGCCGCGGTTCACAGCCTCACTTGCCTGGACTGCAGCTCGCGGTACCACGCGTCTTCGAGCACCAGGAAGAAAGCCCGGCCGGTATCGGCCTTGGCGAATTCCATCCCGTAGGGGCGCGTGCGCGCCGACACCGTCTGGCCGACGGCGATCTGGTGTGCGTCGAACGCCTGCTGCGGCAGGTACAGGAAGACAGCCCGGTCTTCGGTCGCATCGGCCAGCGGCTGCAGCTTCAGGCGCACGCTGCCGGGCCGCTGCTCGACCAGGGCCACTTCGATCACCTGGTAGTCGCCGGCAGCGGCCTTCTTGTCTTTCTTCGACGAACTGTCGCTGGAAGCGCCGAAGGAATCGGACACGCTGCCGACCGAGGCCGAGATGCCTTCCGAGGCCGAAGACGCGAACGAGTCGGCGCAGGCCGGTGCGCCAGCAAGGCCGAGTGCGGCAGAGAAACACAGCCAGCGGGCGGTGGAGGAGATCGTCATGGCGGCAAGTCCAGGAAGTGCAACGGCGTGCGACGCGGCAAGCATATGCCAAGCAGACCCCAACCGTAGAATCGGCCACGATGCAAATCCCTTTCAGGCGCCGGCTGGCCCTCACGCTGACCACACTGTGGGTGGCGGCCTGCTGCGCCGGGTCGGTGCAGGCGGCGCCGCCCGGCAAGCCGGCGCACCCGCCGGCTGCGTCGGCACTGTCGGCGCTGCCGGCCGAGCCTGCGGCCTCGGCGGTGGTGTCGCTGTCGGCGCGCAAGGTCTACGAACAGGCGCGTTCGCAGCTGGTGCAGATCCGCACCGTGCTGAAGGGGCGTGCGAGCCAGACCTCGGTCGGCTCGGGATTCTTCGTCTCGCGCGAAGGCCACATCATCACGAACTTTCACGTCGTCAGCGAGGCGGCGCTGAAACCCGAGCGCCATGACCTCGTCTACGTGACGGCCGACGGCCGCGAGGCGCCGGTCGCGATCCTGCAGCTCGACGTGCTGCAC
>DASQOS010000254.1:0-3642 GCA_035644375.1 Rhizobacter sp. | reverse complement strand
AAGCCAGGCGGGAAGAACCAGTTTCGAAGGGTGTTCATCTGACGGGCGGTTCAATAACGGTAGAAGACGTTCAGGTTGGAGAAAACCACGTACTCGAACGTGATGGCGATGCCCAGCCACTTGAAATACGGATTGGTCAGGTAGCGCTTCACGCCCTTGGACCCCAGCCGGTCGGTCAAAAACTTTCGATACGAATTCACCACGGTCAATCCCACGGCATGCATGGCGCCCCACACCACGAAATTCCATGCGACGCCATGCCACAGACCGCACAGGACGAACGAGATTCCAAACCCGATGGCGCCGCACAACAGCATATGACGCCCGTCGGTGCGACGCATCAATGCCAATTGAATCGGATAAAACAGGTTGCGCCGTATCCACAGCGACAACGAAATATGCCAGCGCTCCCAGAAAACAATCAAGTTGTGCGCGCCATAAGGGTTGTTGAAGTTCTCGGGCGTGTGGACACCCAGGAGTTTTCCGATACCGACGGCGATGTCGCTGTAAGCCGAGAAATCGATATAGAGCCAGATTGAAAACAACTGGACTTCGACAAACCAGTAAAAGCCGGTGGCGGTGAAGTCGGTCAGGAAAAGCTGCTGAACCGCAAACGCCAGGACGAACTTCTTGAACAGACCCGTGGCGATGCGCTCCAGTCCCTCCAGCGCCACCACAGGAGTCAGCGAGGCCGCGGGCCGGTCCTTTTGTGCGACGAAGTCTTCATACGCTTGGATCGGCCCGGCAGCCAGCATGTGAAAGGGCAGCAGGAAGTTGATCGTCTCCAGGAACGTGGGTGCTTCGAAGGCTTTCTCGTACATCGCTCGAAACAGCTCGATCGCACGCAGCGCAACGTATGAGAAGCCGATGGCAGCGAGGATGGGGTTGACAGCCTCCAGTTTCAACGCTGCCGAGAGCCCGGGCCGCTTGTGAAGAATGAACAGGACGCCGCAAAGCAGCCCGCCGATGGCCGTCCACACCAGCGCATGGCGCGTCTTGCGGCTGGCCTGGGCCAACAACCACAGCAGTGCCGTTCCGGCCAGCACCACCAGGGCTCCACGCCAACCCAGCAGAACTGCGATGAAACCGATGTTCACCAACGCGAACTGGGGCGAACGATGCTGGCCGCGCGCCAAGGGGGCCAGCAAAATGACGGCAACGACGAGCGCCAGCCAGAACGGCGCCTTGGCCAGGTCCACCAGGTGGTCGCTCATGGGTGCTGCAGCTTCGGAGTTGCGGCGGAAGGCTCTGGACTCATCGAGGGCCAGCCGGCTGGATACTGCTTTTGCCGCGTTGATGTACAGCGCATTTTTTTCAGCACCGAATTGTTCTGGCGCAATTTCTCTCGAATTGCATCTTTGGGGGACTCTGATATCGATTTGATCGAGGATGCCGCGCGCACAATGCGGATCCCATATTCACTGTTTTATCGGGCAGAAACCGCCGAAAACAGGGCCTCGGTTCAGAGCATGCGAGGCTATCACGCAGTTGCGACACTGACGCCCCCGCATCCTCGGATAACATGCCAAATGTCTCTAAACTGCGTTGCGCAATGGTCACGTCGCTGCTGAAAAAAACCTGGAAACGACGTCGCGAAGTGCTTGCCGCGTCGCTGTATTGGTCGGGGCTGGGGTATGTCTTCCAGACGCTGAGACGTCCCGAAGGCGCGATTATTTTGATGTACCACAGCATCGCACCGGACGAGGTGTCCGGCGCCATCGATCCGCCCAACCGCATGTCACCGCTGGCGTTCGAGCAGCAAATGGCGTTTTTGCGTGAGCACCGCCACGTCGTCTCGATGGGCGATCTGGTCGCCCAGCTCGAAACCGGCAAGACGCCGCAGGCCGGCACGGTCTGCATCACCTTCGACGACGGCTACCTCGACAACCTGACGACGGCCGCACCGATTCTCGAAAAATACCAACTCCCGGCCACGTTGTTCTTGCCCACCGGCTACATCGCCCGCGCCGAAACGCAATGGGCCGATGTGCTGCATGGCCTGTATTCGCAGCGCACGGGCCATGCTCTGCGTTTGCCCGGCCTCGGCGTGGCGGTCGACCTGTCTCAACCCGCGCAATGGGCGGCGGCGCGGCGCACGATTCACCTGCACCTGCTCCAGTCGGACTATGCCGAGCGCAGCGACGTGTTGCGCCAGGTCGAACAGCAACTGAAACCGCTCGGCAGCGTGCCGCGGCTGACGATGAACTGGGACGAGGTGCGCGAACTCACACGGCGCTATCCATGGTTCGAGTTGGGCGGTCATTCGCGCGACCACATCGACCTGAAAACCCATGGCGGCGCGTTTGCAGAGCAAGAGATCTTCGGCTGCGCACAAGACCTGCAGCGCGAACTCGGGCGCGCGCCGCAGCACTTCTCGTTTCCGTACGGACGCTGGCGCGACGAAACACGCGCCATGGTGCAGGCGGCGGGCTGGCGTTCGGCGGTCGGTGCGAGCAACGATTTCCGCATCGGCCCGGCGAACGACCGCTTCGTGATGGCCAGGCCGGCCACGCCGAACTCGATGACCGAATTGCGCTTCCGCACCAGCGGCGCCTACCCGGGCGCGCTGGCCATGTTCGGGCTGCATTGACATGAGCGCCAATCGACCTGCAGTGACTGCAGTCATCGTGACCTATCAGTCCGCACGCACCTTGCAGGCGATGATCGACGCCGCGCGCCGTTGCCATGCCGAGGGGGTGCTCGATTGCGTGTTCGTCGACAACGGCAGCACCGACGCCACGGCCGAGATGTTGACGCGCGAAGCGTCCTGGGCGCGCATCCGTTTGACAGGGCAGAACCACGGTTTCGGGCGCGGCTGCAACCTCGGATTCGCCGAGGTCGCGAGCCCCTACACGATCTTCATCAACCCGGACGCGGTGGTCGAGCCCGAGGCCGTTCGCGCGATGGTTCGCTTCCTGGAACAGAACCCGAAGGCCGGCATCGTCGGACCGGCCATCGTCGAAGGCGAATCAGAAGAGTCCTTCATCATTCAAGGCGCTGGCACACGCGCCACGCCGATGACCATCGTCCGTGCCGCCACGCCGTTGCTGGCGCCCGCGGCGCCAATGCGGCCCATCACGCCGGGCGGCGCGCCATTTCGCACGGGCTGGGTCTGCGGCGCGGTGCTGATGGTGCGCACCGACCTGATGCGGCGTCTGGGCGGCTTCGACCCTCGCTTCTTTCTGTATTGGGAAGAAACCGACGTGTGCAAGCGTGCCGACGACCTGGGCTTCGAGACCTGGGCCGTGGGCGAGGCCGTCACGCGCCACATCGGCGGTGCCAGCTCGGCGCCGGATGGCACGCGCATCGGCGGCTGCATTGCCAAGCACTATTACCAGAGCCGGCGCTACTACATGGTCAAGCACCATGGCTGGCTGGCCGCGACGCTGGCAGAACTGAGCGAGTCCGCGCTGCTGGCGGCGCGCGCCGCACTCGACGCCGTGCGCGGCCGTGGCTGGAAGCGCATTCGCCCGCGTTTGCAGGCCGCCTTGCTGAGCCAGCCGCAGAAGGTGTGAGGGTGGCAGCACGCTACCGGCTGATCTGCGCCAAAGAACTGGACGCCGGACTGCTGCAGGCCTGGCGCCTGGCGCAAGACAGCAGCGAAGCGTTTGCCAGCCCGTACTTCTGCCCCGAGTTCACGCA
>DASQOS010000253.1:0-4355 GCA_035644375.1 Rhizobacter sp. | reverse complement strand
CTTGGCTACGAACCAAGGGGTCGTGGGTTCGAATCCTGCCAGCCGCACCATCAAAGACAACGGGTTACGCGAGAAATCGCGTAACCCGTTTGCCTTTGTGTGGGGAGATTTTGGGGCATCGCTCCTGACAACGAATGCCCGCAGCTGACGAGCCGCACTGTCCTCGATGGTCTTCAAACCACAGCGTCGGGGTCTTGGTGTTCCTGGCCCGCTTTTGCCATCGTGCCATTTGTTGGCGATCTTGGAGTTGACCCTGTGGACCAGCAATGCATGCGTTGCACTTCGCGCTCACTTTGTGAGCAACAAGTGTTGAGCTGCGATGCCTTTCGCGATCTTGCTGGGGACCTCGGCCTGCTCGGCGTACTTCCGCCAGTCGTCGATGGCAGCGCGAACTTGGTCAACGACCTGTTTGGCCGTCCCCACCCCATATCGATGCGCATCAGCCAGAAGGTCACTCAGCTCGAAGTCTTTGAACTTCCCATTGACTGACATGAGATGCTGATGCGTCCACTCGCCTCTTGGGTTGTGCGCGAAGGTCACGTCGTACGCCGGTGCCAGTTCCCAGGCGTGCCCTTGTCGCAGCAGGAAGGAGAAGTTCTTCGTGTGGTCGTCACAGTTGCGGCCCATCACGTTGAACGTCATCCGTCGAAACGCTTCTTCGAGGTCTTCGTAGGGCAGCCCCAATTGCTGGATTGCCAGGAACAATTGCGAGTAGGCGTTCGTTCCTTTCTTTTTGAAGTCGAGGTGGTCCAGGGCACACAAGGTCTGCATGTGGTGGCGAATCGCTCCGGGGCCGCGGTCAAAACGCTTCGTCATGAAGTGCGCGCGACCGTTTTCTGGCAGCAGTTGACAGTCGGTCATGTTGATACCCGCTGCCCGTGTCATCAGGTGGTAGGCGTATTCGATGCGACTGTAGTCTTGAGAAGCGCCAAGCTCTCGGTCCGTGCCCATTCCGTCGAACTTCAGCAACCAGTGTTCGAATCCAGGTGGCGCATCCATCTGCCCAGAACGCAGCTCCATCGTGCTTGGGTTCAAAGCGATGACCGCTTTGGCTCGCGCGCCGCCGGCGGAGGTTCCCACCTCGATGATGCTGCGCAACGCAGCGTTGGTTTGAGTCGCACCGTCGAGCTGGCCATGGACAGCCTGGCGTGCCACCTCCACCAGATTGCTCAGTTGGAGGGCTGTCGGCTTGTGTGTGGCCGGTCCGCGCGTGGGTCGGAACATCAACGCACCCATGGCGCGCGTTCCCATGTACGCAAGTCTGTCCAGAGCGGTGACCTGACTTGCGGCAATGCCTCGGTCGGCCATCCAGCTGTTGATAAGGGCGTTGCCAAAGTCGTCGGGTAGTGCATCGCTGAGCAACGCCGGCAAACGCTTGTATGTCTCCGCCGGCAAGTCCGTGAAGATGTGCGTGTCACCGTCTTGCGTTCTCATGCGCAAGGGAGAAGGCTCGATGCCAAGCGACTTGAACTCGTCCGTGAAGGCAAACACGTAGTAGCCATAGGCGGGGTCCAATGCGACCGCGCCCATGTGCTGTCCCCACAGGTACGCGTCGACCTGGTTGACGTGGATGTATCGCCTCGCTGGTTTCTTCTTGGGGGTGGCCATGGCAATCCGTCTCGACGGTCTCAGGCAGCGACGCGGGAAACTTTGCGCGGAGCGCGTTGACGCGGCTCTGCTTGTCGCGTGAGATGCAGAGGATTGATGGTTGCAACCGGCGCAATGGTCTTGAGCCAGTCCTCTCGACCCAGCGCCCGCAAAACGGACATCAATGTTTTCAAGCTGGAACCGTGGCCGCCCTCGAGGTTGCGTAAGGTTTTCACGCTGACACCGGCCCGCTGAGCCAAGACTCGCTGGTCCAAGGCTTTGCTCAGTCGCAATTGCTTCAGGCGTGCGCCGAGCGCCGCTTCCAATTCCTGGGGGGTCTCGCTTGCCTTGCCCATGTCGCTTCTGCTTTCTGTCATCGGCACAAGGGTGCCGTTTATCTCGATAAGTTAACGTAATAGGCGCAATACTGCCTCTTACGGCAATGGTATACAGAATTACGTCTGTCGTAATAGGCGTTAATTTACCTATTAAGTCTATAAATAACGATTATGGGCATAATTATGCTGATTACGGTTATGGTATGAAGCGTCTGCGGCCCGGCCAGCGGCGGCATTTTCGAGGCCGGTCTCACATGCCATTGAAGCTCGCCCTGCAACGACGCGACGGACCTCCAGTCGAGTGACGACAAGACAGCGGAATCCACTGAGTTCAGCCTCGCCGGCTGGACGCTCAGTGCCGCAACAGCTTTCTTGCGCGAGCGGTGACATGGTCGACGCTGAACCCGTACTCGCGCAGCAAGACGTCGGCCGGTGCCGAGGCACCGAAGCGCTCGATGCCCAGCATGTCGCCCTGGTCGCCGACATAACGCCGCCAGCCCTGTTCGACCCCCAGCTCGACCGCGAGCCGTGCTTTCACGTGGGACGGCAGCACCTCGTCGCGGTAGCTCTGCGACTGCGCATCGAACAGCTCCCAGCTCGGCATCGAGACGCAGCGCACCGCCATGCCTTCGCGCGTCAGCCGCTCGGCCGCCACGACGATCAGCGCGACTTCCGAGCCGCTCGCCATCAGGATCAGCTCCGGCTTGCCGCCCTTGGCGTCGCTCAGCACATAGGCGCCCTTGCGCAGGCCTTCGGCGCTGGCATAGCGCGCGCGGTCCAGCGTCGGCACGTCCTGGCGCGACAGCGCCAGCAGCACCGGCCGGTCGCGCACCTCCAGCGCGACGCGCCACGCCACTGCGGTTTCGTTCGCATCGCCGGGACGGATCAGCGTGAGCCTCGGGATCGCGCGCAGGCTGGCGAGCTGTTCGACCGGCTGGTGCGTCGGGCCGTCTTCGCCGAGCGCCAGGCTGTCGTGCGTGAACACATGGACGACGTGCAAGCCCATCAGCGCGGCGAGCCGGATCGGCGGCCGCATGTAGTCGGAAAAAATCAGGAAGGTCGAGCCATAGCCGATGAAGCCGCCGTGCGCCGACAAGCCGTTGACGATCGCGCCCATCGCATGCTCGCGCACGCCGAAATGCAGGTTGCGGCCGGCGCGGCTCCAGCCGCCGGCATCGGAGCCTTCGCCGTTCTCGCCGTCCTGCAACGGCGGGTTGAAGTCGCCCTGGTTCTTCAGCGCCGTGTGGGTCGACGGGTCGAGGTCGGCCGAGCCGCCGAACAGTGCCGGCAGCTTGGGCCCGATCGCGTTCATCACCTTGCCGCCCGCGACCCGCGTCGCCATGCCTTTGGCATCTGCCGGAAACACCGGGATGTCCGCCGCCCAGCCTTCCGGAAGCTGGTCGCGCAGGCGGCCCTGCAGCTCCTTGGCCAGCTCGGGAAAGGCCTGTTCATACGCGGTCATGCGGGCAGTCCAGTCGGCTTCGGCCTGGGCGCCCGCGGCCAGGGCCTCGCGGCAATGCGCGAGCGCTGGCTCGGGCACGAAGAACGGCGGGTCGACCGGCCAGGCTAGCGCCTCCTTGGTCTTGCGCACGTCGGCCACGCCAAGCGGCGAGCCGTGGGCCTTGAAGCTGTCTTGCACCGGCGAGCCGAAGCCGAGGTGCGTGCGCACCAGGATCAGCGACGGCCGCGAGCTGTCGGCGCAAGCGGCGTCGATGGCTGCGTCGATCGCCTCGACAGCGTTGCCGTCATCGACGCTGAGGGTCTGCCAGCCATAGGCCTCGAAGCGCCTGGCACGGTCTTCGGAGAACGTCATGTCGGTGCCGGCCGACAGCGTCACCGAATTGTTGTCGTACAGGCAGACCAGCTTGCCGAGCTGCAGGTGGCCGGCCAGCGATGCGGCCTCGGCGGCCACACCTTCCATCAGGTCGCCGTCGCTGACGATGGCCCAGGTGCGGTGGTCGACGACGGCGTGGCCGTCGCGGTTGTAGCGCGCCGCGAGGTGCGCTTCGGCGATGGCCATGCCGACCGCATTCGCCAGGCCCTGGCCGAGCGGGCCGGTCGTCACCTCGACACCCGGCGTGTGGCCGCGCTCCGGATGGCCGGGCGCCTTGCTGCCCCATTGGCGGAACTGCCGGATGTCGTCGAGCGAGAGCTCGTAGCCGCTCAGGTGCAAGAGGCTGTAGAGCAGCGCCGAGCCGTGGCCGGCCGACAGCACGAAGCGGTCGCGGTCAGGCCACAGCGGGTTGGCCGGATGGTGCTTCAGGTGGCGCGTCCACAGCGCATAGGCCATCGGCGCGGCGCCGAGCGGCAGGCCCGGGTGGCCGCTGTTGGCCTTTTGCACCATGTCGACCGACAGGAAGCGCAGGGTGTTGATGCATTGTTCGTCGAGCGCGGTGGTCATGGCGATCCCTTCATTGGGGTAGAGGGTGA
>DASQOS010000252.1:0-4286 GCA_035644375.1 Rhizobacter sp. | reverse complement strand
AGCGGCGTGTGCCCGCAGTACGACCGCGACATGCAGGCGGCGCTGTCCAAGGGCATCAAGCTGTTTGCCGTCGGTGCCAGCGGGCTCGACCCGGTCGGCGAGTACATCTACCGCCAGATGGCGCAGTACACCGCGGGGCGTTTCGTCTTCCTGACCTACCGCGACGCGGCCGATCCGGCCAGCGGCCCCGGCACGCAGACCGGGCATGACGTGAAGCAGTATTCGGTGCAGACGCTGGATCGGCTGGTGCTGCGCCTGGTCAGCGAAGAGATGGCCAGGCTCAAGCGTGGCTGACGGTTTTACGGGGACATGGGCGGCGACGTAGCATGGCGGCATGCACGTTCGGCCATTCAAATCCTCGTGGCGCCTGGGGCTCGGCGGTGTCGCCGGCGCCTTGCTGTTGAGCGCCTGCGGTGGCGGCCTCTACCTCGGGTTTGACGACTTCGACGACAACCCGCCGCGGGTCGACGTGGCCGTCGACCCGACATCGGCCCAAGCCGGCCAGAGCGTGCGCGTCATCGCTTCGGCGAGCGACGATGAGAGCGGCGTCGACTGGGTGTATTTCTACCGGCTCGACGACAACCTGGCGGTGCGCATCGGCGACGACGGCCGGGCGCCTTACGAAGCCACAATGCTGGTGCCGTCCGACGGACGCAGCAGCGTGCGTGTGTTCGCCCGGGCTTACGACTTTGCCGGCAACCGCGCCGACAGCGCCGTGGTCACACTGACCGTCACGCCCTGAAGCTGTTCAGAGGGCGTATTCCAGCATCAGGTGGAGCACCTGCGCGCCGACCTTCTTTTCGACGCGGGGGATGTAGGCCAGGCGCGGCGTCACGCCCTTGTAGGTGAACAGCGTGAGCGACGGCACTGCCAGCACCTGCACCTTGTGCTGGTAGCCCGTCACCAGGCCGGTGGTCAGCTCGATCCCCGCATAGCTCCAGGTGTAGCCGCCGTAGACGCTTTCGCGGCGCAGCGAATTTCGGTAGAAGCCTGCGGTCCAGCCCGCGTCCGTGCGGTAGTACAGGCCGGGGTTGAAGTTGTTGAAGTTCTTTTCCGGGAAGTGCTGACTGGCAACGTGAAGGCCGATCGTGTCGGCGCGCGCGCTTGCCGCAAGGGCCGACAGCGCCAGGATGGCGGCGGCAATGGCAAGAGTGCGATGTGGCGTGGGCATGGGAGGGGGTGATGACAGCGATGTTGTTCTCCTATATCGAACCCGACGCCGCTGTCCTGAAGCGGAGTTACCCGCGCGCACCGCTTGAACGTGACCCACGTCACCCGAATTCGCGAACCCGCCGTGGCGCGGCTTCGCGGCGTGACTTTTCGCCGCGTTTTGCCCTTGGCGACACCTGCTTCCATGGCGGGCCTTCATTCCAGCGCGCAAAGGCCGAAGGAGCCGGAGACATGTTTGCCGCGCAGGCTTCGACTCGAACCGAAGCGATGCAACGCCTCAGCCAGTCCAACGACGCACTCCACTCATCACGCATCAGAAAAACACACAGCGATGGTCAAGAAACGCGACAAGAGCGAACAGACGCTCGCCGCCATCGTGAAGGCGGGACTGGACCTCGCCTCGCTGCAGGGCTTGCGCGGGGTCACCCTGGGCGCGGTCGCCAAGCGGCTGCACATCAGCAAGAGCGGCGTGTTCGTTCGTGCCGGCTCGCTCGAAGCGCTGCAAAACCTGGTGCTGGACGAGTACGAAGAAATTTTTTCACGCAGCGTTTTCCTGCCGGCGTTGGCGCAGCCGCCCGGCCTGCCGCGGCTCGACGCCATCATGCGGTTGTGGATCGGCAGTCCGTTCGACGACACCTCGGTCACCGGTGCACTGCACGGCGTGGGCGCTTTCGAACTCGACCACACGAACTGCGCGCTGCGTGAGCGGCTGATCCGCGGCACGCTGCAATGGCGCCAGACACTGGCGCGCACCGTGGAACAGTCGGTGACGGCCGGGCATCTGCGCGCCGACACCCCGCCGGAACAGATGGTGTTCGAGCTGTTCGGTTTGATGCTCGCCTTCCTGTATGACACCCGCTTGCTGACCGACCCGCTCAGCAGCCAGCGCGCGACCGGCGCCTACACCCGCCTGGTGGCGTCCTATCGCCGCTAGATGTCGGCCCCAAGGCCGCGCTGCGCGCGTCCGCCCCCCGAGGGGAGCCAAGGAAACTTGGGAACGGCCCGGCGTTTCCTTGGGCCAATCCGTGACCGCGGCTGCGCGGCCTGGTGTCAGTTCTTCACCGGCCCAGGCGGCCACGCAAAGTGCGCATCGCCCGTGTACTCGGGCGACTCCCAATCGCTGACCGAGAAATACAACTGGCTCGGCGTCGTCATCTCCACCGCGCGTTCGCTGGCGCGCAGGCTGACACCGGCCAGATCGAACCGGCTGTCCTGCGTGCGGATGGCCACGCGGCCCTTCACATACACCGCCGTGGCGCTGACCTCGCTGTTTCTGGCATCGAGCGCCACGCCATCGCCCTTCAGGTTGGCGATCAGCGTGTTCTCGATCGTCACCGATGAATTCACCAGCGTGAGCTGGCTCAGCTGTGCATTCGAGATGCGCACGCGCTGGCAGTTTTCGATCAGCAAGCTGCCGAGGCTGCCGGTGTAGAGCCGATCGGCGCCGTTGCGGCAGCTCGTGTTGCGCACGTCGCCTGGTGCTTGTCGGGGTGTGGTCCGGGGCGCCAGAGGCTCGGTCAAGGCCTGCAGCAGCAGCGCGGTGAAGGCTGCAGGGCTGTCGCTCATCGGCGTGTGGCCCACGCCGTCCAGCACCGTCAGCCGCGCATCCGGCATGCGTGCCGCCAGCAGCTCGCCGATGCGCAGCGGCGCGACCGGGTCGTCGCGTCCCCAGATCAGGGTCGTCGGCGCGCCGGTCTCGCGGATGGCGGCGCTGAAGTCGTGCTCGATCAGGCCGAACGCGGCGTCCAGCTGCGTGTAGCGCCCGATCAGCGCATTGCGCGCAAGCGGGTTGTCGATGAGCCAGCGGCTGAGGTCGAAACGGCTGTCTGCGCCGCTCATCACCGCTTTGCTGACGCCGCCGATGCGCTGGTCGAGATCCGAAAAGAAGCGGTCGATGCGTTCAATGCCAACGGCGCGCGCGTTGATGCGCGCCAGCTGCTGCGCGTACACCACCCTGAGCAGGATGCCGGCCGCGTCCACCAGCACCAGGCGGCCCACCTGGTCGGCATGTTGGTGCGCGAAATGCAGCGCCACCGCCCCGCCCAGCGAATGCCCGACCAGGTCGACCTGGTCCACCCCGAGCTGCGACAGCAGCTGCGTCAGTACGCTGTCGAGCGCGGCGAACGAATACGCGCCGGGCAGCGGCGATGAGTCGCCGAAACCCGGCAGGTCGACGGCGATCACGTGGAACCGACGCGCCAGCGGCTCGATCGCAGGCTGCCAGTCGCGGTGCGCGTGGTTGCCCAGGCCATGAATCAGCAAGACGGCCTCGGCGTGGCCTTGTCCGGCCTGGCCCACCCACACCTGCCGGCCGCTGGCCAGTGGCAGGCAGGTGTAGTTCAGTTCTGCCAGCAGCGGCGCCGCCGAGGCCGCTGCGTCTGCCGAGGGCAGGTTGCGGCCGCAAGCCAGTGCGCCGGCGCCGTCGGTCTCGGCACCGGCCCATGCCGGCGTCGACAGACAGGCGCAGAACAACAGCCGGGTGAGTTGCTTGTGCAGAACCATGGAATTGAAAGGAAGCGATGTGCACACGGTGGGCGGAAGGCGGCGCGCGAGGGACGCAGGCACCGGACGAGAGCGGCGTCACAGGGCTCACCGCTGCGCGGAATTCTAGGAGCCCTTCGGCCGCGGGGATGAACCTCGCGTTAGCGCGTGGGACCGGCGTGCGAAGCGCTCTTTCGCCCCGATTGCCCCCCGCTTTTGAAGGGGTCAAGCCAAAACGGCGCGGTCATTCGCCCTAGACTTGGCGATCACTTTGCCGGACCGATGCCGTACTCCCTCCTCACGCTGGTTGCAGCACCGACACGCCGCCGCACGGCGTATTTTTTTTCGGCGATGTTCATGGGTGGGCTCTCGGGCTGCGGTGGCGGCGGGGGCGATTCGCCGGCCGCTCCAGCGTGAATGGTTGCCACGCTCAGCGCCGGCAATGCCAACAGCGCTGCGCGGCTGGTCGCCGGGCTGGCCGAAAACTCGCTGCTGGTGGCGCAACTGGCCGCCGATGAGCTGCGCGACCAGGCCGCGCACGGCGGCCCTGCGGCCTGCACCTCCAGCGGCACGCGAAACAGCGTGTTCGATGATCGCGATGCCTCGGGCGGCCTGACGCCGGGCGACCACCTGCG
>DASQOS010000251.1:0-3892 GCA_035644375.1 Rhizobacter sp. | reverse complement strand
TCTCAAGGGCCGACCGAGGAAATCGGTGAACCATTGCGCCGCCAACGCGCTCATGTCGTAAGCCGCGACCGTGTCGTCCCACACGGTCACGCGCACCGGCTGCTCCACCGCATCGAGCGCCAGGTGCAAGGCCAGCATGCCGGGCGCGCGCAGCACCAGCTCGGTCTGCTTCAGCGTGGTCTGGATCAGGGCCATGCGCGGCAGCTCGCGCTGGCTGACGCAATGGCCGTCGGAGCCGACCAGCATCCAGGCGCGGTCGAACTCCAGGCCGGTTTCGATCAGCAGGGCGTCGCTCGGGCTCACGCCGGCGCAGCTTTTCACGGGGTAGACATTCAGACCGGCCAGCGTGATCGCCAGCAAGCCCTCCTGCGCGTCGGCCACGTTGGCGTGGCTTGTTGCGTTGCTCACTTGAACAATCCTTTCAATTTTTGCTTCAGCTTGTCCTTGGCCGCCGCATCGCTGGTGTCGGCGCTGGCACCACTGGCCGCGCTGGCGGGTCCCGGCAGGCCGAGTTGCTCGCGCAGACGTTCCTTGAGCTTGTCTTGGGCCTTGTCCAGAATCTGGGTCTTCAAGGCCGCCGCCGCAACGGCCGACCACTGAATGTGCCACTCCATCGCGTCCAGCGGGCCGGTCAGGCGCACCGGCAGCGTCAAGCCTTTGAGGTCGGCCAAATCGGCACCGCCCTGGCCTTTGGCGGTGGACGCCACGGTGGCGCGAGCCGTGTAATCGATGCGGCTTTTGCCGACGTCGACGAGGCCGTCACCGCCGAGGCGCAGGAACGGGCTCTTCACGTCGAGGTCCGAGCTGCGCGCCACGCCGTCGGTGATCGCGAAACTCGCCGACAGCTCGGAGAAATCGGTCTTTTCGGTCTGGATGGAGGCTTGCGCGGTGTCTTGCTGCATCTGCAACACGGCCTTGGCCTGACGCAGGCTCTTGGCCAGGTTGATGCCTTTGATGGCGCCATCGTGCAGCTGCAAGGCGGCCGTGCCTTTGAGGCGCGACTTCATCTCGCTGGTACTGCGGCCGGCGGTGTCGACGTCCAGTTGCACGCGCCCGGTGCCTTCCAGCGTGTCCTTGTTGGCCACGGCCTTCAGCAGCGCGTTGATGTTGACGCCGTTCGCCGCGCCCTTGATGGCGACGCGGCTGGCGCGTGCGTCGGCAAACGCCGTGGCGCTCACGCTGCCGCCCCAGGCCTTGCCGGCGAGCTGGCTGACACGCAGCATGCCGCCTTCGAGCGTGGCCTCGAGCACTGCGTCGGAGATGCGGTAGGCCTTGTAGGCGAGCTGACCGACGTGCACATTGAACTGGCCTTGCAGCGAACGCAGTGCCGACAGGTCGACCGGCGCGTCGGCCGCCGCGCCCGCCGGGCCGGGGCCGGTGGGCGCCGGTGCGGACGCGGCCGACGCCGGCAGCCAGCGGTTCAGGTCCAGCGCGGCCATGCGGGCGGACGCCTTCAGCGTCAGCGGCTCGGTGGCGAGGATCGCGCTGCCGTCGCTGCTGAAGTCGGCGTCATCGATTTTCCCGCTCACGGCCCAGTGAGCCGCCTCGGACGATGCGTCGGCCTTGCCCTGGAGGCTGAGGAGCAGCGGCTTTTGCGTGCCTTGCTGCCACTGCGCCTGGACACCGAGCGCCTGCAATGCCAATGCAGCTTGCGCCGGCCGAAACTGCAGGTCGGCCTGCAGCGTGGCCGTCAGCAGACGCGCCTTGCTCTGGCTTTTGAACGTGGCCTCCAGGCGCTGCAGTTCGATGCGGTCCCAGGTGCCGGCCGGGGCAGCCGCTTTGAACGTGGCCTGAATCGGCGTCGGGCCTTGCAGGCTGAATTGTCCGGACAGCGCGCTGCCCTTGATCGAGCTGCCGGTCACGGCCAGCTCGGGCCAGTCGAGGCCCAGCGTCATCGGCTGCTCGGCTTGCGTGCCCGCCAGCTTGAGCGCCAGGCCGGACAGCGCCACGGATTTTGCGGCCGGCTGCCAACTGGCGCTGCGCAAGCTCAGCTTGGAATCCACCAGTTTCAGGCCGGCGCTGCTGGCGCCGCCGCTCAGGTCCAGCCCTTGCACCTGCAGGGCGCCGCTTGCGCCGTCGTAGGCCACGCTGCCTTGCAGCGTGGCGTCCATGGCCTGGAGGCCCAAGGCCTTGCCCTGCCAGCTCAGCTTCATGTCGCGCACGGCCACCGAGCGCTTGGCCAGGCCCGGCGTCAGCAAGGTCTTGCCCGTCAGCTGCCCCTGAATGGCCGGCGACTGCAGTGCCAGCTGCGCTTTCAGTTCGATCGGCGTTTCGACGCCGTCCTTCAGGCGCCCGGTCGTCAGCGAATTCAGCGTGACCTCGCCCGACCAATGGGCTTGCTCGTCACGCAGCGACAGGTGCAGGTCTTCGAGCCGAATGCGGCTGATGTCGAAGGCCGTCGGCGTGCTGCTGGAGGACGCCGCAGTGGCAGGGCTCTGCGCCGCCTTCGGCCCCAGCAGGTCGTCGAAATTGGCTTCGCCCTTGGCGTTGCGCTGGTAGTTGAGGTGCACCCCGCGCGCATCGATGCGGTCCACCACCACCTGCTGGCGCAGCAAGGGCCACACCGCGACCGACAGCGCGGCTTCGTTGAGCGTCAGGAACGCGTCGGCACGGCCTTTCTCGCTCAGCTTCACGTCCGACATCTGCAGCGCCAGGCGCGGAAAGACAGACAGCTTCAGCGGCCCGTCGATCACCAGCGTGCGGTCGCGGTGGGTTTTCACCCAGTCGATGGCCTGGCCCTTGTAGGCGTTGGCGTCGAAACTCGCGGCCAGCCAGACCAGCGCGGCGACGAACACCAGGACCAACGCGCCCAGCGCGAGCAACAACTTGCGAATCCAGCCTGAGGTCATGAGCAAGGGCTTCCAGCGTGAAAGCGCTCGATTTTGCGCCGTGCAAAGTGTCATGAGCGCGTCTCTACAATGAAACGCTATGAAACGCTTTGATGTGTGCGTGCGCGGGGCCGGCATCGTGGGGCAAAGCCTGGCGCTGGCGCTGGCGCGGCAGGGATGGCAGGTGGCCTTGGTGCCCGATGCCGCCGCGGCGGCGGCGGATCCAGTGCCCCCACGCTCACTGCGTGAGCTGCCCCCCGAGGGCGCGCGAGGGACCGTGGGGCGGCCCGGCGTCCCCTCGGACGTGCGCGCCTACGCGCTGAATGCCGCTTCGGTGGCCCTGTTGCAAGGCTTGAAAGTGTGGGAGGCCTTGCCCGCGCAGGCCGCCACCCCGGTGTACGACATGCACATCGAAGGCGATGCCCCAGGGGGTTTGCTGGAGTTCTCGGCCTGGCAGCAGCGGGTGCCTGAACTGGCGTGGATCACCGATGCCGCTGCACTCGACAAGGCCCTGGCCGCGGCGGTGCAATATGCGCCGCACATCACGCTGACCACCGGCGAAGTGCAGGCCGAGTTGCTGGCGCTGTGCGAAGGCAAGACCGCATCGACCCGAGAAGCCCTGGGCGTGACCTGGGATCGGCATGACTACGGGCACCACGCCGTGGCCGCGCGCCTGGTCTCCGAGCTGCCCCACCGCCACCTGGCGCGTCAATGGTTTCGTGCGCCCGATGTGCTGGCCTTGCTGCCCTTCGATGTGCCGCAACCCGGGCACTCGCAGGCCCTCGTGTGGTCCTTGCCCGAGGCCCGCGCGCAGCAGCTGATGGCGCTGGATGCGGCGGCCTTCGAGGCGGCCCTGAACGAGTCGACCGGCGGTGCCTGCGGTGCCCTCACTCTGGCCAGCGAGCGCGCCAGCTGGCCGCTGATGCAGGCCCGCGCCAGCGCCTGGTGCGGCACTGGCTGGGTGCTGCTGGGCGACGCCGCGCACGTGCTGCACCCGCTGGCCGGCCAGGGACTGAACCTCGGATTGGCCGACGTGGCCACGCTCTGCGAAGTGATTGCGCAAC
>DASQOS010000250.1:0-3898 GCA_035644375.1 Rhizobacter sp. | reverse complement strand
GTGTCGGCGTGAACCCCATGAAGGACGCCAAGGTCATCACCGTGCCGCCGCCGCAAATGGTCGCCAACATGCGTGTGGGCAACATGGACGGCTATTGCGTCGGCGAGCCCTGGGGCCACCGCGCCATCATGGACGGCATTGGCGTCACTGCGATCACCACGCAAGACATCTGGAAAGACCATCCTGAGAAGGTGCTCGGCACCACCGGCGACTTCGTCAAGAAGTACCCCAACACGGCGCGCGCCGTGATGATGGCGGTGCTGGAAGCCGGCCGCTGGATCGACGCGAGCCTGCAGAACAAGTTGAAAATGGCGGAGACCGTGGCCGACAAGAGCTACGTCAACACCAGTGTCGATGCGATCAACCAGCGCATCCTCGGCCGCTACCAGAACGGCCTGGGCAAGACCTGGGACGACCCGAACCACATGAAGTTCTTCAACGATGGCGCGGTCAACTTCCCGTACCTGAGTGATGGCATGTGGTTCCTGACCCAGCACAAGCGTTGGGGCCTGCTGAAAGAACACCCCGACTACCTGGCCGTGGCCAAGCAGATCAACCAGATCGATCTCTACAAGCAGGCTGCCGGCGCGCTCAAGGTCAACGTCCCGAAGGACCCGATGCGCAGCAGCAAGTTGGTCGACGGTGTGGTGTGGGATGGCAAGAACCCGACCCACTACGCCGACAGTTTCGCTGTCAAGGTCTGAGCGAACTCAAGGAGAACTCTCATGGTCAGTGCAGTGTTTCATTCACCGGCGCAAGCCAAGGCTGCGGCCATGCCAAGCAAATCGCCGGCGAGGGTCGGTCCGGCGCCGGCAGCTCCGCTCCCCGAACCCGACAAACCCTCTTTCGACTGGCATGGCCTGTGGCTGACAGTGCTTCCTCCAGTGATCGGCGTGACGCTGCTGGTCGGCATCTGGGCGCTTCTCACCATGAAGAGCACGTCCTTTCCGACACCTGGAGCCACGTTCATCGAGGCGGTGAAGCTCTTCTCGGACCCGTTCTACAGCAAGGGACCGAACGACCAGGGCATCGGTTGGAACATCCTGTTCTCGCTGGAACGCGTGGCGGTCGGCTTCGGCCTGGCTGCGCTGGTCGGCATTCCGATGGGCTTCATGATCGGGCGCTTCAATTTCCTCAACAACATGGTGTCGCCGTTGATCAGCCTGCTGCGTCCGGTCTCGCCGCTGGCATGGCTGCCGATCGGCCTGCTGGTTTTCAAAGCCGCCAACCCTGCTGCCATCTGGACGATTTTCATCTGCTCGATCTGGCCGATGATCATCAACACCGCCGTGGGCGTTCAACGCGTGCCCGGCGACTATCTCAATGTGGCGCGCGTGCTGAACCTGTCTGAATGGAAGGTCATGACGAAGATCCTGTTTCCTGCGGTACTGCCTTACATGCTGACCGGCGTGCGCCTGTCGGTCGGGACGGCCTGGCTGGTGATCGTGGCTGCCGAGATGCTGACCGGCGGCGTAGGCATCGGCTTCTGGGTCTGGGACGAATGGAACAATCTCAACGTGACACACATCCTGATTGCGATCTTCGTCATCGGCATCGTGGGTCTGCTGCTTGAATGGCTGTTGATCAGCATCGCCAAACGATTTACCTATGACGACGTCTGACCCCCGGGAGCACGCATGAAAAACTTCATCGAAGTTCAAAACGCCGAGATGGTGTTCAGCACCCGAAAGGGCCGCTTCCACGCACTGCGTGAAATCAACCTCACCGTGGCCAAGGGTGAGTTCGTCACGCTGATCGGCCACTCGGGCTGCGGCAAGTCGACGCTGATGAACCTGATTGCCGGATTGACGGTGCCCAGCAGCGGCACCCTGCTGTGCGACAACCGTGAGATCGCCGCGCCTTCCCCCGAACGGGCTGTCGTGTTCCAGAACCATTCGCTGCTGCCGTGGCTGACCTGCTTTGAGAACGTCCACTTGGCGGTGGAGCGCGTGTTCGGCGCCACCGAGCCGAAGACACGCCTGAAGGAGCGCACCCTCGCCGGGTTGGAGCTGGTCAACATGGGCCACGCAGCCAACAAGCGGCCGCATGAGATTTCGGGTGGCATGAAACAGCGCGTGGGCATTGCGCGGGCACTGGCCATGGAACCCAAGGTGCTGTTGCTCGACGAACCGTTCGGCGCGCTCGACGCCTTGACGCGTGCGCATCTGCAAGATGAACTGTTGAAGATCGTGACGCGCACCCGCAGCACCGTCGTGATGGTCACGCATGACGTGGACGAAGCCGTTCTGCTGAGCGACCGCATCGTGATGATGACCAATGGGCCTGCCGCGACCATCGGCGAAGTTCTTTCAGTCGAACTGGAGCGGCCGCGCAACCGGGTGGCCCTGGCAGAAGACACGCGCTATGTGCACTACCGCAAAGAGGTCCTGGACTTTCTGTACACCCGCCACGGCCATGTTGAAAAGGTCGCCGCCTAGCGCGCAAAACCCGGTTCCCACTAAAAACGGGCACGGTGTTTGCTGTTGTTCACACGGCACGAGCATTGCGACTGCCGTATCTCCTCAGTAGGGCATTGCCCTTTAGACAACCTCCTGGCCTGAAACCAGGAGGTTTTTTTCGAGCCCCGCCCTGGTGCGTCGCCGACGCGCTGTTTCAGTGCCTCTTCAGTGCTTCTCTTTGGCGTGATTGATCGTGTACTTGGGAATCTCGATCGCGACATTTTCCTGCGCCACGATGGCCTGACACGACAGGCGCGACGTCGGCTCCAGACCCCAGGCCCGGTCCAGCAAATCTTCTTCGGCTTCATCCATTTCACCGAGCGACTTGAACCCCTCGCGCACCACCACATGGCAGGTGGTGCAGGCACAGCTCATCTCGCACGCGTGCTCGATCTCGATGCCGTTTTCCAGCAGGGCTTCACAGATCGAGGTGCCCGGATCGGCCTTGATTTCGGTGCCGGTCGGACAGTACTCGGAATGAGGAAGAATTTTGATGATGGGCATGAGAATGCTGAAAGTGGGGACCGCTAGACCTCTTCGACCCGGCGCCCCGACAACGCCCGGCGAATCCCGCGATTCATGCGTTCGGCGGCAAACGCCTCGGTCCCTTTGGCGAGTGCTTCCACGGCCGCATCGATTTGGTGGTGGTCTTGCGACGTGCGAACGGTTTCCAGCTCTGTCAACAAAGTCTGGATGCTGGCTTGTTCGGCGCTGCTCAGCAGATCAGCATCGGCTTGCAAGGCGGCACGCGTGGCCAGCAACATGCGTTCAGCCTCGACGCGCGCTTCGCGCAAGCTGCGTTCGCGCATGTCGCCCTCTGCCGTGCCGAAGCTTTCGGTCAGCATGCGTGCCACGTCGTCATCGGACAAACCATAGCTCGGCTTGACCGTGATCGCAGCCTCGACACCCGAAGCCTCTTCGCGTGCCCTGACGCTCAGCAAACCGTCTGCATCCACCTGAAAACTGACACGAATGCGTGCGGCACCCGCGACCATCGGCGGAATGCCGCGCAACTCGAAGCGCGCCAGCGAACGGCAATCGCTGACCAGTTCACGTTCGCCTTGCAGCACATGAATTGCCATCGCGGTCTGCCCGTCCTTGAATGTCGTGAAGTCCTGCGCCCTGGCCGTGGGCAGCGTGCTGTTGCGCGGAATGATGCGCTCCACCAGGCCGCCCATGGTTTCCAGCCCTAACGACAGCGGGATCACATCCAGCAGCAGCATTTCATCGGCACCGGCATTGCCTGCCAGCGCGTTGGCTTGCAGCGCTGCACCCAGTGCAACCACCTCGTCGGGATTGAGATCGGTCAAAGCCGGTTTGCCGAAGAACTGCCCGACCACGGCCTGGACCTTCGGCATGCGCGTCGATCCGCCCACCATCACGATGCCCTGCACATCTTCCTTCGACACCTTCGCGTCGCGCAGCACCTTGCGCAGCGA
>DASQOS010000249.1:0-6075 GCA_035644375.1 Rhizobacter sp. | reverse complement strand
GATCGCGCAGCTCACCGCCGGCACCGAGGTCAGCCGCCAGGCGGTCACCAAGCACCTGCAGATGCTGGCCGACGCGGGTTTGGTCAAAGACCTGAAGACCGGCCGCGAACGGCTGTGGCAGTTCGAGCCGGCGGCGCTGGAAGAAGCGCGCCGGTCGCTCGAAATCATCGGCCGGCAGTGGGGGCAGGCCCTGGGCAACTTGAAGGCATCGCTGGAACGCTGACACCAGCAGGCACCGTCAATTTGGGCTGCGGTTCGCACGCCAAGAGCGGCATGGCATCGGCCCTTGCCCGAGGAGGCGACCTGGAAGCGCTGCGACCTCAACGCCACCCGGGGCGCACGCTGCCTGAACGCCGATTGCGGCAACACGCAGCGGGAAAAGATCGGCACGCAGCCGGGCGCATGACGGCATGGGCGCTCTTGCGCCGATGCGGGCAACCGACCTGGCCATGGAGGTCTACCAGCGCGTGATGGGATGGGTCCGGCGCCCGGTCCAGCGCTCGATGGTGGCCGACAGCTGCGTGCTGCTCACCGGCTTGGTCAAGAAATCGTCCATGCCCGATTCGATGCAGCGCTGCAGGTCGCTGGCCACCGAATCGGCCGTGAGGGCGACGATGACCGTGTGCGATCCGCGCCGCTGCTCTTCGCTGCGGATGCGGCGCGTGGCTTCATGGCCGTCCATCACCGGCATGTGGCAATCCATGAACACGATGTCGTAGTGCTTGTGCGTGACGGCGTCGTAGGCAGCCTCGCCGTCGTCCACGTGGTCCACCTCGCAACCCAGAAACTGCAGCATCTCGCCGACCACCGTCTGGTTGACGAGGTCGTCTTCTGCCAACAGCACCGACACAGATGCCTCGCCGTCTTCGGCCGGCGCAGGCTCGACCGGCTTTGCCACGTCGGCCGCTTTCTTCAGCTCGAGGTCGACCCAGAAATGCGAACCCCCGCCGACCCGGCTTTTGACATGCACCTGGCCGCCCATCAGGTCGGTCAATTGCTTGACGATCGTCAGCCCCAGGCCGCTGCCGCCGTGCCGCCGTGTGCTCGAGCCGTCGGCCTGGGTGAAGGCGTCGAAGATCGAACCGAGCTTGTCGGGGGCGATGCCGATGCCGGTGTCGAGCACCGAGAAGCGCAGGCGCAGCGCCTGCGGCGCGTCTTCGAGCACAGCCACCTGCAGGTCGATATGGCCCCGGTCGGTGAACTTGACCGCGTTGTGCAGCAGGTTCACGAGCATCTGGCGCAGGCGCAGCGGATCGGCCAGCACCCGGGACGGCAATTGCGCATCCACCTCGCTGTTCAGCCTGACCGGCTTGTCGCGCGCGGTGATCGCGACCAGGTCGAGCGCGTCGGTGACCAGGGCGCGCAGGTCAACGCTGGTCTCCGTCAAGGCGAGCGTGCTGGCTTCGATGCGCGACAGGTCGAGCACATCGTCGATCAAGGTCAGCAAGGCCGTGGCCGAGCGGTGCGCGATCTCCACGTAGCGCTGCTGCGCTGCGCTGAGCGGGGTTCCCATCAGCAGCTCGGCCGCGCCCAGGATGCCGTTCATCGGGGTGCGTATCTCGTGGCTGGTGACGGCCAGGAATTGCGATTTCGCGAGGTTGGCTTGCTCGGCCTGCCGGCGCGCGTGTTTCAGCTCGATCGCCTGCGCTTCGAGCGCGTCTGCCTTCTGGTTCAGGCTTTCGACCAGGGCGCGCGCGGCGCGCACGGCCTGCCGCGTGCGGTGGCGCAGCCGCTCGGTGACCAGCCCGGTGATGGCCAGGTAAAAGCCCAGCAGGTACATGGTCGCCGCGATGCCCAGGCGGTCGGGCCACAACGCCGCCTCCGGCCGATGCAAGGACACCCAGACCGAATACGCCAGGTAGGCCGCGGTGACGACGTGGCCGAAGTACAGCGCACGCCGAAAACCATCGCCGACCTGGTCGACGACACGCACCAGCAGGAAGTAGGCGAAGAACAGCTGGCTCTGTTCCAGGTGGTACAGGTTGAACAGCCAGGCCAGCACGTCCAGATGGAAAAACAGCAGGCTCAGGTCGAGCCGGCCGCTGCGGCCATAGCCGAAGCGCAGCGTGAAGAAGGCCGCGGCGGCGTACGCCAGGTTGCCGGCCACCAGCCACACCAGGGCCGGCTGCGCAAACGACGCATCGCTGCGCCAGTCTTGCAGCATGGCGATCAGGCAGAGGATCACGAAGCCCACGGCCCGCACCGCGGGGATCAGGACCGTGTTCAGCCGCCGCGCGCTGGCGGCCTTGCGCTGGGCGAGCGCGTCCTCGTCCAGTGTGAAGCTGGTGTCGGGGTCGGGCGCCGTCGTGCTGGCAGTCACACACACCTTCGCGTCGCATGTCGAATGCTTGCGATGATGGGCCGATCGGGCGGTGCCGGCAATCCCGCCGGGTCACGATGCGTTCGGCCGCCGGAGACCCATCCGCCGCAGACCGCGGAACTCGCCGCCCCGGGTTGATGACAATACCGAGGCACCTCCACCCTCCAGGACCACATCAATGCTGATCAACTGTGTCGTCTATCAAAACGGGGCCAAGCTGGCCGACATCCCGGTCGCGGACATCAGCGACTACATGGCGCGTCCCGGCTGTTTCGTCTGGGTCGCCTTGCACGATGCGTCGGCAGAAGAACTGGACGAGATGAAACACGAGTTCGGCCTGCACGAGCTCGCCGTCGAAGACGCGCGGCACGGCCACCAGCGCCCCAAGATCGAGGAGTACGGCGACTCGCTGTTTGCGGTGCTGCACTTGCTCGAACCCATGCCCGACGGGCTCAACGTCGGCGAGGTCGACGTGTTCGTCGGCCCGAACTACGTGCTGTCCGTGCGCAACCGCAGCAAGACGGGGTTCCTCGGCGTTCGCGAACGCTGCGAACGCGAGCCCGAGCTGCTGCGCATCGGCTCGGGCTTCGTGTTCTACGCGCTGATGGACGCGGTGGTGGACCGGTACTTTCCGATCATCGATGGGCTGGAGGTCGAGCTGGAAGCCATCGAGCAGCAGATCTTCACCAAGGGCGCCGCCAAGACCAGCATCCAGCAGCTGTATGCGCTCAAGCAGCGCGCGATGGTGCTCAAGCATGCGGTCTCGCCCTTGCTCGAAGCCGCCAGCAAACTCTACGGCGGCCGGGTGCCGCACATTTGCGCCGGGGTCCAGGACTACTTCCGCGACGTGGTCGACCACCTGAGCCGCATCGAGGCCTCCATCGATTCCATCCGCGACACCATCGGCACGGCGATTCACGTCAACCTCTCGATGGTGACCATCGAAGAAGCCGAGGTCACCAAACGCCTGGCGTCCTGGGCCAGCATCTTTGCCGTGTGCACCGCGTTCGCCGGCATCTGGGGCATGAACTTCCAGCACATGCCCGAACTGCATTGGCAGTACGGTTATGCCGCTGCCCTGACCCTCATCGCCTCGACCTGCGGCTATCTCTACCATCGGTTTCGACGCGCTGGCTGGTTGTAGATGTCGGCCCCAAGGCCGCGCTTCCTTTGACCACCGCCTCCGACTCGGGCCCGGGATGCCGTGGGGTCATCGGGTTCACAGCGGCCCCGGAGTTCCCCCTTGCAAGCATTCCTGATATCCACCGGCGTCGTCGCCCTCGGCGAAATGGGCGACAAGACGCAGCTGCTGGCGTTTTTGCTCGCGGCCAGGTTCAAGCGGCCGCTGCCCATCATTCTGGGCATCCTGACGGCGACCCTCATCAACCACAGTGCGGCCGGCGCAGTCGGCGCCTGGGTTGCGGCCCGGCTCGGCCCCGACATCCTGCGCTGGGCCATCGGCGCATCGTTCCTCGGCATGGCCGGCTGGATGCTCATCCCCGACACGGCCGACGCCGATGCGCTGGGCGCCAGGCAGCGCTTCGGCGTCTTCGGCAGCACGCTGGTCGCGTTCTTTCTGGCCGAGATGGGCGACAAGACGCAGATCGCGACCGTGGCGCTGGCGGCGCGTTACCACGACCTGCTGCCGGTCGTGGCCGGCACGACGCTCGGCATGATGCTGGCCGACGTGCCGGCGGTGTTTCTGGGTGAGCGCTTTGCCAAGCAGGTGCCGATGCCGCTGGTGCACGGCATCGCGGCGTTCATCTTCGGCGTGCTCGGGGTGCTGGCCCTGCTGAATGCCGGCAAGGTCTTTTGAGGGCTGTGCGCGACGCTGTCGCGGCCGGCCCGGTCAGTCGCGCACTTCGAGGAAGCGGTTGACGCTCAAGGCCGCCAGCGTGCAGGCCGCACCCGACAGCAGGTAGACGCTGACATACGCCAGCCCGAAGTGCGCCGACAAGCCCAGCGCCACCAGCGGCGCGAAGGCGGCGCCGATCAGCCAGGCCAGGTCGGACGTGAGCGCGGCGCCGGTGTAGCGGTACTTGGGCAGGAAGTCGGAACTGACGGCGCCGGCCGCTTGGCCGTACGACAGGCCGAGCAGGACGAAGCCGAGCAGGATGAACACGTCCTGGCCGAGCCGGCCGCCGTCGAGCAGCGTCGGCGCGAAGCCGCTGAAGATCGCGATCATCACCGCGAAGGCGCCGAGCGTGCTGCGCCGGCCGAAGCGGTCGGCGATGGAGCCCGACGCGACGACGCCGCCGGCGGCGAGCGCCCCGCCTGCCACCTGCACCACCAGGAACTCGGTGATCGATTGCGTGGAGTACAGCCGGATCCAGGACAGCGGAAACACCGTGATCAGGTGGAACAGCGCATAACTGGCCAGCGCCGCGAAGGCGCCGACGATCAGCGTGAACCACTGCGTGCGCGCCAGTTCGACCACGCTGGTGGGCTCCAGCTCGTGCGCTTCGAGCAGCTGCGAATATTCGGGTGTCGCCACCAGCCGCAGCCGCGCGAACAGCGCCACCACGTTGATCGCAAACGCCACGTAGAAGGTGTAGCGCCAGCCCCAGTCGTAGAAGTCTTCGGCTTCCAGGCTGGCATACAAGAAGGCGAACAGGCCGCTGGCCAGCATGAAGCCGATCGGTGCGCCGAGCTGGCCGAGCGCGGCATACCAGCCGCGGCGTTCCTTGGGTGCGTTGAGGGCCAGCAGCGACGGCAGGCCGTCCCACGATCCGCCGAGCGCAATGCCCTGGGCCACGCGAAACAGCGACAGCAGCACGATGGCCGCGAACCCGATGCTGCCGTAGCCCGGCAGGAAGGCGATGCCCGCGGTGGAGCTGCCGAGCAGGAACAGCGCGATCGTCAGTTTGGCCTCGCGCCCGAAGCGCTGCTGCAGCTTCATGAACAGCACGGTGCCGAGGGGCCGCGAGATGAAGGCGAACGAGAACACGACGAAGGACAGCAGCGTGCCGTTCAGGCCCAGCTCGAACGGGAAGAACACCGACGGGAACACCAGCGCCGACGCGATGCCGTAGACGAAGAAGTCGAAATACTCCGAGGCGCGGCCGATCACCACGCCGATCGTCAGCTCGCCAGCCGCGATTTTGGTGTGTTCGGCGCTCGCCCGGCGGGCGTCGCGGGCGATCGGGGTCTCGGAAGGCGGGTCGAGGCTGGGCGTCATCGTGGGCAAAAGGTCGACTGTCATGCAGACAGGGCGAAGCGTCGCACCGATCGCCATTCGACGCTATAGGACAAAACGTCCAATAGCCGGCCGGCGACATTCGACGTAGATTCTGGGCTGTTCGACGCCGCCACGCCCCACCCCTGCTTTGACCCTTTCGGCATGCCACCTATCAAGAACCTTCGCAGACGGCCGCCCGGGCTGATTTCGGTCCCGGCCGCGCTGCTGCTGGCGGGCTGCAACACCGTGCTGCTCAACCCGTCCGGCGACATCGCGGCCCAGCAGGGGCACCTGATCCTCGTGTCCACGGTGCTGATGCTGCTGATCATCGTGCCGGTGATCGGGCTGACCCTCCTGTTCGCCTGGCGCTACCGGCAAACCAACCAGGAGGCCACCTACTCGCCCGACTGGGACCACTCCACCGCGCTCGAACTGGTGATCTGGTCGGCGCCGCTGCTGATCATCATCGCGCTCGGCGCTGTGACCTGGATCAGCACCCACACGCTCGACCCGTACCGCGCGCTGCGCCGCATCGACGACACGCGGGCCCTGCCCCAGGGCACCCAGCCGCTGCTGG
>DASQOS010000248.1:0-3376 GCA_035644375.1 Rhizobacter sp. | reverse complement strand
GCAAGAAGGCCGCACATGAGTCTGCTCGATGTACAGCGTCAGGGGCCGGTCGCACGTGTCTGGCTGAACCGTCCCGATGCGCGCAACGCCTTCAACGACGCTGTGATCGCGCAACTGACTCAAATATTCAGCGAGTTCGGTGCAGATTCGAACTTGCGCGTCATCGTTCTTGGCGGCCGCGGCAAGGCGTTTTGCGCCGGCGGCGATTTGACGTGGATGAAGGCGATGGCCGAACAAGGCTGGGAGCCGAACCGCGCGGGTGCACAAGCACTGGCCGACATGCTGTGGACCCTCTACCGCTGCCCGCTGCCCGTGGTGGCGCGCATCCATGGCGACTGCTATGCCGGTGGCGTGGGGCTGGCCGCCGTGTGCGACGTGGTGGTGGCCGCAGACACGGCGCAGTTCTGCCTGAGCGAAGCGCGCATCGGTCTGCTGCCGGCCACGGTCAGTCCGTACGTCATTCGCGCCATCGGCGAGCAGGCGTCCCGCCGCTACTTCCTCACCGCCGAACGATTCGACGCCACGCGCGCGCACGCGCTGGGCCTGGTGCACGAGCTGTGCAGCAACGAGTCGCTCGATTCGACGGTGGGCGACATCGTCGCCGCGCTGGTGGCCAATGGGCCTGCCGCCGTGCGTTCCTGCAAGCGCCTGATACAGGATGTGGCTGGAGCGCCCATCACCGAGGCGCTTCGGGCCGACACGGCAAACCGCATCGCCGACATTCGCGCCAGCGACGAAGGCCGCGAAGGCATTCAGTCGTTTTTGCACAAGCGCAAACCATCGTGGCTGCCCGAGTGACGCATGAACATCGGTCTCGATACCACGCACCTGATCGCGATTGCCGCGGCGCTCGGCTGGGCCAGCGGGCTGCGCCTGTACGCCGTGCTGTTCTTCACCGGACTGGCGGGCTCTCTCGGCTGGGTCGATCTGCCCGCCGGATTGAAACTGCTGCAGAACCCGCTGATGCTGAATGCCAGCGGTTTCATGCTGTTCGTCGAATTCTTTGCAGACAAGATTCCTGGTGTGGACACGTTGTGGGACATCGTGCACACCCTCGTGCGCATTCCGGCCGGCGCCGCCTTGGCGGCCGGCGTGTTCGGCGCCGACCAAGCCGGCTGGGCGGTGGCAGCTTCCTTGCTCGGCGGTTCGCTGGCCGTCACCAGCCACGTGGCCAAGGCCACCACACGCGCTGCGGTGAACACGTCCCCCGAACCCTTTTCCAATCTCGGCATGTCGCTGCTGGGCGATGCCGTGGTGCCGGCCAGCCTGTGGCTGTCCTGGGTGCACCCGTGGGCGTTCTTCGCTGCGCTGGCGCTGGCCTTGGTGCTGATGGGCGGATTGATCTGGGGGCTGGCGAAGTTTTTGCGCGCGCTGACGCGCCGTCTCTGGGTGGGTGCGGCGGTCGCACATCGAACTTGAAAGGAGGCGCTGCAAGGTGACCTGGCCGACGAAACTTTTCGCGCTCACTCAAGTACCGTTGCGCTGCGCACTCCGGCAATCGCCCTCGGGGCTGCCCGGCGGGCTCCTGTGCCTGCTGGTGCTGCTGGCATGGGGTAGCTTGGCGAGAGCCCAGGCGCCTGCAGAAGAGCCGGTGGCCAAAGACCTGCGCGAGGAGATCCAGCGCATCGGCGTGACGGTGAAGGACCTGTACGGACGCCAGGAAACGCGGCAAATCCCGGTCACGATTTTTCGCCCGGCCGGCGAGGGGCCGTTTCCGCTGGTCATCATGAACCATGGCCGCGCGGTCAGTGGCAAACGTGCCTTGCAGGGACGCCAGCGCTACGAAATTTTGTCGCGTTACCTGGTGAGCAAAGGCTTCGTGGTGCTGATTCCCACGCGTGTGGGCTACGCTGAAACCTATGGCGACTTCGATCCCGAAGCGAGCGGTTCGTGCAATGCCGTCCAGGTCGAGCCCATGGCCACGGCGGCGTCGGACCAGGTGCTGGCGACGCTTGCTTTCGCCAGGTCGCTGCCGTATGTCGATGCGTCGCGTTGGCTGGTGGCGGGCCAATCGGTCGGCGGGCTGACCGCGGTGGCCACCGTGTGGCGCCATCCGCCGGGCCTGGTGGGCGGTATCAATTTTGCCGGCGGCGTGGGCGGCAATCCCGAGGTCACGCCCGGCAGCCCCTGCAGCCCCATGCAGGTCACGCGTCTGCTGGACGCCAAGGCCATGGGTTCGATGGTGCCGATGCTCTGGCTCTACTGGCAGAACGACCTGTACTGGGGGCCGGACAACCCGCGGCGTTGGCATGATGCCTGGGCCCGGGGTGGCGGCAAGGCAGAACTGCACACGCTGGCTGCGGCAGGTGAAGACGGGCACGGCGCGATGAACTTCGACATGGACCACTGGGTTCCGATCGCCGAAGCGTTTCTGGCCAAGCTCGGCTTCGACCGGCCGGGTGTGATCGCGCGGCCACCGGCGACGTCGTTTGCGCAGGTCGATGAGGCCGACAAGTTGCCCGCGAACGCTGCCACGCGCGATGATGTTTACCGCAAGTTTCTCAGCGCCAAGACCCCGCGCGCATTTGCGATCGGCCCCAAGGGGTCGTCCGGTTGGGCCAGCGGCGATTGGGCCGTGGGACGCGCGCTCGGCTATTGCCAGCGGCGTGGCGAGACATGCAAGCTGTATGCGGTGGACGACGACGTGGTATGGGTACCGTCCCACTGAGGGCTTGGGCAACTCAGCGCGAACCATGGTCAAGAAAATACTGATTGCCAACCGCGGTGACCAGCCGCGAAGCGGCGCAGAGACGAAGTCAAATGGCCTGGCACGCGCAGCGTGCGCAGGCGATTGAGCCGCGAACCATGTTCAAAAAAATACTGATTGCCAACCGCGGCGAAATCGCCTGCCGGGTCGCTGCCACCGCCAAGCGCCTCGGTATGGCCACTGTCGCGGTGTTCTCCGATGCCGATGCACGGGCCTTGCACGTGCAGGCCTGCGACGAGGCCATGCACATCGGCGCGTCGGCGCCGACAGAAAGCTATCTGCGTGCCGACCGCATCATCGAGGCGGCCCGTGCCACAGGTGCCGAAGCCGTCCACCCCGGCTATGGTTTTCTCAGCGAGAACGCAGCCTTCGCCAATGCCTGTGCCGCTGCCGGGCTGGTGTTCATCGGCCCACCGCCCTCGGCGATTCGTGCCATGGGCCTGAAGGCCGAATCGAAGCGGCTGATGGCCCAGGCCGGCGTGCCACTGGTGCCGGGCTACCACGGGGAGGACCAGGCCCCGGCCTTGTTGCAACGCGAGGCCGATGCGATCGGCTATCCGGTATTGATCAAGGCCAGCGCCGGTGGCGGTGGCAAAGGGATGCGCAGCGTCCCCTCATCGGCGGAATTTTCCGCGGCGTTGGCGTCTTGCCGACGCGAGGCCGTGAACA
>DASQOS010000247.1:0-2277 GCA_035644375.1 Rhizobacter sp. | reverse complement strand
CAGCACGGGTTGAAGACCGACCGTTTATCGGGTCACGCATTCTGCGCAGCCCGGCTGCGCGCTGGACGCTTGTCGGTTCTGCCGGCCTGGTGACAGGCGCGCAAACATCCGCCTGCCCAACCCGCACTCGGCCACCGAACTGAAGGGCACAATGGTGCTCGATTCATGTGTGCTGGTTGCACCCACAGTCTGCGCATACAGGCGCAGGTCAAGAGAGGAGTTCGACGTGAAGGCCATCTTCGGTGTCGTTTCGTTGCTGGTGGTGCTGGCGGTCGTGGGCGTGCTGGCCAGCCGGCAGATGAAGGCCCTGCCCGGCGTCGCGCAGAGCCCGGCCGGCGCCAGCGCTGCCGCAGCCAATGCCGGCAGCGTGGCCGAGCAGTCACGGCAGTTGCAGGATCAGGTGCGCAACGATGTCGCCAAGGCGCTGGAGCAGGGCGCGGCCGCGCGTCAAGATGCCGACAAGTGACCGGGTGCCGATGACGTCTCCCGCCGACGAACAGGCCATGCGCATCGCGCTGGACCAGGCGCACAACGCCTGGCTGGTCGGCGAAGTACCGGTCGGCGCGGTGATCCTGCGCGGCGGCCAGGTCATCGCCACCGGCTACAACCGCCCGATCACCGAACACGATCCGACCGCGCACGCCGAGATCGTCGCGCTGCGCCATGCCGCCACCTTGCTGGCCAACTACCGGCTGCCCGAGTGCGAGCTGTACGTGACGCTGGAGCCTTGTGCGATGTGCGCCATGGCGCTGATGCATGCGCGTTTCAAGCGCGTGGTGTTTGGTGCCCTCGACCCCAAGACAGGAGCCGCCGGCTCGGTGGTGGACCTGTTCGCGCAGCCTCAGCTGAACCACCACACCCAGTTGCAGGGCGGTGTGCTGGAAGAAGAATGCGGCAAGGTGTTGCGCGATTTTTTTGCCGAACGCCGAGAGCTTTACCGCCAGCGGCGCGTGTCCCGTCGCGCCGCAGACGGCGACCACGCCGCAGCGCCTGAAATTCCCACCGGTGAGGCGATCGAAGTCGATCCGTCCCACACACCACCCAAGGCCCCATGACCTCGCTGACGCTCTTCACCCCTTCGGGCGTGCTCGCCAACGCCGCGCCCTTGCGCTTGGCGGCCCGACGGCTGACGTCGCTCGGATTCGAGGTGCACACCGATGAATCGGCGCTGCTCAGGCACCAGCGCTTCGCCGGCGCCGACGACGCGCGCCTCGCCACACTGCACCGCGTGGCGCGGCAGGCGCCTTCGGTCGCCATGGCCACACGCGGCGGTTATGGCCTGACGCGTTTGCTGGACCGCATTGACTGGAAGCTGCTGGCGCACAGCGTCGAGCAGGGCACGCGCTGGGTCGGCTACAGCGACATGACGGCCTTGCAGATGGGCATGCTGGCGCACGGCAAAGCGCCCTCGTGGGCCGGACCGCTGGCCTGCGACGACTTTGGCGGCGCTGCGCTCGACGACATCACCGTGCCCTGCTTCGCCGAAGCGATGAGCGGCGAACTGGAGGCGGTGGGCTTTCGCACCGAGGCCGGCTTCGATGGGCTGGCCGTCAAAGGCGTGTTCTGGGGCGGTAACCTGTGCGTGCTCAATTCGCTGCTGGGCACGCCGCACTGGCCCAAGGTGAAGGGTGGCGTGCTGTTTGTCGAAGACGTCAACGAGCACCCGTACCGCATCGAGCGCAGTCTGCTGCAGTTGCACCAGGCCGGCGTGCTCGACGCCCAGAAGGCCATCGTGCTGGGGGCCTTCACCGATTTCCGCAAGTCGCCGCTGGACCGCGGCTTCACGCTGAAGACCGTGGTCGAACACCTGCGCTCGGTCACCCAGACACCCATTCTCAGCGGCTTGCCGTTCGGCCATGTGCCGACCAAGCTCACGCTGCCGGTGGGCCGCAAGGTCACCCTGCTGGTTCAAGGGCGCGACGTATTGATCGGCTGGGATGCACCCGGCCACCAGCACGGCCATGCCCATGGCCACGATGCTTCGTTGCACCCATGATTCAGCGGGTCTCTGCGTGTCGGTCGCCGGGTGGAATGAGCCCCTGGTGCGCGACGCGGCTTGGGTGTCTCGTGCGGCGCATCGGCGCCGTGCTCTGCCCTCTGCTCAACGGCTTGCTCGTGGCGTGCAACAACAACCCGCTGCCGAACGACGTCTCCGCGTCCAACACGCTGGTCAGCGCGGTCATCGAGAGTTCGCCGCGGCACCTCGACCCGACGGCGTCGTACTGGAGCCAGGACACGCCCTACACCTACCAGATCTACGAGCCGCTGTACGGCTAC
>DASQOS010000246.1:0-6721 GCA_035644375.1 Rhizobacter sp. | reverse complement strand
TTCGTGCCCAACAAGCGCTTCGGCGGCGTCACGCTGGGCGGCAAGATCGCGCCGATCTTCCTGAACACGCAAGAAGACTCCGGCGCGCTGCCGATCGAGGTCGACGTGTCGAAGATCGAGATGGGCGATGTGCTGGACATCTTTCCGTACGAAGGCCGCATCGAGAAAGCCGGCAAGACGCTGGTCGAGTTCAAGCTGAAGAACGACGTGCTGCTCGACGAAGTGCGTGCCGGCGGCCGCATCAACCTGATCATCGGCCGCTCGCTGACCGCCAAGGCGCGCGAGTTCCTGGGCCTGCCGGCCTCCACCGTGTTCCGCCTGCCGGTGGCCCCCGCCGCCAACACCAAGGGCTTCACGCTCGCGCAGAAGATGGTCGGCCGCGCGATCGGCCTGCCCGAAGGCCAGGGCGTGCGCCCCGGCACCTACTGCGAGCCGCGCATGACCACCGTCGGTTCGCAAGACACCACCGGCCCGATGACGCGCGACGAGCTGAAAGACCTGGCCTGCCTGGGCTTTTCGGCCGACCTGGTGATGCAGAGCTTTTGCCACACCTCGGCCTACCCGAAGCCGGTCGACGTGAAGACCCAGCGCGAGCTGCCCGCCTTCATGAGCAACCGCGGCGGCGTCTCGCTGCGCCCGGGCGACGGCGTGATCCACAGCTGGATGAACCGCATGCTGCTGCCCGACACCGTCGGCACCGGCGGCGACAGCCACACGCGTTTCCCGATCGGCATCAGCTTCCCGGCGGGCTCTGGCCTGGTGGCCTTTGGCGCGGCCACCGGCGTGATGCCGCTGGACATGCCGGAGTCGGTGCTGGTGCGCTTCAAGGGCACGATGCAACCCGGCATCACCTTGCGCGACCTGGTGCACGCGATTCCCTACTACGCGATCAAGCAAGGCCTGCTGACGGTCGCCAAAGAGAACAAGAAGAACGCATTCTCCGGACGCGTGCTGGAGATCGAAGGCCTGCCCGATCTGAAGGTCGAACAGGCGTTCGAGTTGAGCGATGCCAGTGCCGAGCGCAGCGCCTCCGGCTGCACGGTATTCCTGAACACCGCGCCGGTGATCGAGTACATCACCAGCAACATCGTGCTGATGAAGAACCTGATCGCCAACGGCTACAGCGATGCGCGCACGATCGAGCGCCGCATCCAGGCGATGCAAGCCTGGCTCGCCGACCCGCAGTTGCTGAAGGCCGACGCGGATGCCGAATACGCCGAGGTCATCGAGATCGACCTGAACCAGCTGACCGAGCCGGTGCTGTGCTGCCCGAACGACCCGGACGACGCCAAGCTGCTGTCGCAGGTCGAGGGCGTGAAGATCGACGAAGTCTTCATCGGCTCGTGCATGACCAACATCGGCCACTTCCGCGCCGCGAGCAAGCTGCTCGAAGGCAAGCGCGACATCCCCGTCAAGCTGTGGGTCGCACCACCGACCAAGATGGACGCGGCCGAGCTGATGAAGGAAGGCCACTACAGCGTGTTCGGCGCCGCCGGTGCGCGCACCGAGTCGCCGGGCTGCAGCCTGTGCATGGGCAACCAGGCCCAGGTCAAAGAAGGCGCGACTGTGGTGTCGACCAGTACACGCAATTTCCCGAACCGCCTCGGCAAGAACGCCAACGTGTACCTCGCGTCTGCCGAACTCGCGGCGATCTCGTCCAAGCTGGGCCGCATTCCGAGCGTGGCCGAGTACCAGGCCAACATGGGTGTGATCGCCAAGGACGCGAGCGTGTACCGCTACATGAACTTCGATCAGATCGAGGAGTACGCGGACAACGCGAAGAGTTTGGCGACGACCTGAGCGGCTCGCCCCCCATCACGCGATGGCGGGGTCGGAAAAAAAGCTTCGCCAGAAACCGGCCGTGTCAACCGGCCGGCTTTTTAGGGTGCTGAAAGGACAAGCCGACAACTCCTGTCATGGGCAGACTTTGATCGATGGACTGCTCGGCCGCCGTCAGTGCGTGAGCTTGAACACCGCCTCGGGGAACATCTGCCAGGATGCGTCGCCAGAAGAAGCGGGCTGCACTGAGAAGCTGCCCGAGAAGCGCTTAAGCGTGTGACCGGACACGGGATCAATTTCGAACCATCGGGTGGTGATGGCACAGCCTGGCTTTCTGGAGGAGAGGGAGGGATTCGAACCCTCGGAACCTTGCGGTTCGCCTGATTTCGAGTCAGGTACATTCGACCACTCTGCCACCTCTCCGGAATTTCTTCAGCGGCTCTGGCAGGTCGTTGCCAAGGGCGCGATTCTAGCCCAGCGCTGCGTGGTCACCGGAGCACCGGCCCCAGCACGGTCATGCCGCCCAGGTACGGCTGCAGCACCGCCGGCACATCGATGCGGCCGTCGGCGCGCTGGTAGTTCTCGAGCACGGCCACCAAGGTCCGTCCGACTGCAAGACCCGAACCGTTCAGCGTGTGCACGAACTCGTTGCGGCCTTGCGCACTCTTGAAACGCGACTGCATGCGCCGCGCCTGAAAGGCTTCGCAGTTGGACACCGAACTGATCTCGCGGTAGGTGTTCTGCGCCGGCAGCCAAACTTCGAGGTCGTAGGTCTTGGCCGAGGCGAAGCCCATGTCGCCGCTGCACAGCAGCACCACGCGGTACGGCAAGCCGAGCTTTTGCAACACGGCCTCGGCATGGCCGGCCATGTCTTCGAGCGCCTGGTCGCTGTGCTCGGGGCTCGTGATCTGCACCATCTCGACCTTGTCGAACTGGTGTTGGCGGATCATGCCGCGCGTGTCGCGCCCGGCACTGCCGGCCTCGCTGCGAAAGCACGGGCTGTGCGCGGTGAGCTTGATGGGCAGCACATCGGCGGCCAGCACCATGTCACGCACGCTGTTGGTCAGTGAAATTTCCGAGGTGGAGATCAGGTACTGCTCGGGTTGCGCCGCGTCGCCGCCGCGGCTGACCCAGAACATGTCTTCCTTGAACTTGGGCAGCTGCCCGGTTCCTTCCAGCACCTCGCGGTTGACGATGTAGGGCGTGTAGCACTCGGTGTAGCCGTGCTCCAGCGTCTGCACGTCGAGCATGAACTGGGCGAGCGCGCGGTGCAGCCGCGCCACCGGTCCACACAAGAAACTGAAGCGCGAACCGGACAGCTTGGCGCCGGTGTCGAAATCCAGACCCAGCGGCGCACCCAGGTCCACGTGGTCCTTGACCGGGAAGTCGAACGACCGAGGCGTGCCCCAACGGCGCACTTCGACGTTGGCGTTCTCGTCCGCACCCAGCGGCACGCTGGGCTGCGGCAGGTTGGGCAGGTTCATCAGCATCTGCGACAGCTCGGCCTGAATCGCCTCGAGCCGCTCGGCCGAGCTCTTGAGTTCGGCCGCCAGGCTTCCGACATCGGCCATCAAGGCACTCGCATCTTCACCCTTGCCTTTGAGTTGCCCGATCTGCTTGGACAGGCTGTTGCGGCGTGCCTGCAGTTCTTCGGTGCGGGTCTGGATCGTCTTGCGCTCTGACTCGAGTTGCTGGAAGCGCGCGACATCGAGATACGGCTGCGGAGATTTACGCCGTTCCAACGCGGTGATGACGCTGGCCAAGTCTTTGCGCAGCAAGGTGATGTCGAGCATGGTGGTCGGGTCCGAAGGGGAGCCGGGATTGTAGGCAAGCCGACTCGCCGCGGCTCGCGGCGATCAACGGGACCAGAGAGCTGAACAAATCTTCTTTCTGCAACGCATATACAATTGCGACTCATTCTCATTTACATTCACGACATGCCTCGGTCTGCTTCATCACGCACGCACCACTTCGCACAGCTTGCTGCGCCGCGCGGCGCCCTCTTGCTATGTGTGTCGGTGTTGCTGGTCTGCCTGCTGTCGGCCTGCGGCGGTGGCTCGGGCGACGATGCGCAATCGAACTCGGTGGCGCCTCTGTCGAGTTCGGCCGCGCTGGGCGAAAAGATTTTTCAAGACACCACGCTTTCGGCTTCCGGCCAGCAGTCGTGTTCCACCTGCCACAACCCGGCCAACGCCCATGCGCCGAGCAACAGCCTGGCGGTGCAACTCGGTGGCGCGCTGATGAACCTGCAAGGCACACGGCAAACGCCTTCCATCCGCTATCTCAACTTCAACACCTCGTTCCATTTCGATGACGAAGGCACGCCCACCGGCGGCTTCTTCTGGGATGGGCGCGCCGAGTCGCTCGCGCAGCAGGCCGGCGCACCCTTCGTGAACCCGTTCGAGATGGCCAACGCCGACCAGGCCGCCGTGGTGGCCAAGCTCTCGCAGGCCCCCTACGCCGCCGAGTTCAAGCAGCTGTACGGCGACGCGATCTTTGCCGATGTCGACGCCACCGTTCAACGCATGGGGCTGGCCGTGCAGCAGTACCAACGCGAAGACCGCGAGTTCCACAGTTTCACCAGCAAGTACGACACTTTCCTGCTCGGCAAGGCACGGCTGAGCGATCAAGAGATGCGCGGTCTGGCGCTGTTCAACTCGCCGACCAAAGGCAATTGCGCAGGCTGCCATCCATCGGCACGCGCTGCCGATGGCGCGATGCCGCTGTTCACCGACTTCACCTACGACAACCTGGGCGTGCCGCGCAACCCGGAGATCGGCGCCAACGCCGACCCGGCCTACTTCGACCTGGGCCTGTGCGCACGTCCCGACGGCAGCATGGCAGCGCACCCCGAGCTGTGCGGCGCGTTCAAGGTGCCTTCGCTGCGTAACGTGGCACTGCGCAAAGTCTTCTTCCACAACGGCCGCTTCAAGACGCTGAAGGACACGTTGACGTTTTACGTGCAACGCGACACCCACCCCGAGAAGTGGTATCCGCTGAACCCCGACAGCTCGGTGAACAAGTTCGACGATCTGCCGACGCAGTACCACGGCAACGTCAACACCACCGAAGTCCCGTACAACCGCCAGCCCGGCGATGCGCTGGCGCTCAGCGACAGTGAAATCGACGACGTGATCGCCTTTCTTCAAACCCTCTCCGACGGCTACGTGCCGTGACATCCCCATGAAACGAAACGCCTTGTCCCTGGCCGCTGCACTGGCCATCTCGCAGTTCGTGCCCGCCCTTGCCCATGCGCAATCGACGCCCACCCTGGAAGAGCTGGCCCGCAAGGTCGACCAGTTGAGCGCCGAACTTGCCGCGGTGAAGGCACAACTGCAGCAGCAAAAGACTGCCGCAGCGACACCGCTGCCAGCGGGCTCTGCGCCGGCGGCTGCCACTGCCGCCGCGCCCGCGCCGGCACCCGCATCCAGCGAACCCGCCACGGTGCTGACGAGCTACGGCGAGATCAACTACAACCGGCCCAAACACAGTGCGGACGCGCAGGCCGACGTGCGGCGCTTCGTGCTGGGTTACCAACACCGCTTCGACGACAAGACCCAGGTCGTCACCGAGCTTGAAGTCGAGCACGGCGTCGCTTCGGCCAGTGACTCGGGCGAGGTCGAAGTCGAGCAGGCCTACATCGAACACCAGCTCGCGCCCAGCCATGCGCTGCGTGCCGGCCTGTTCCTGATGCCGGTGGGTTTGCTCAACGAGAACCATGAGCCGACCGCTTTCTATGGTGTGGAACGCAACTTCGTCGAGACCGCCATCATCCCCACCACCTGGCGCGAAGGCGGCCTGCAATACGTCGGCAACTTCGACAACGGCCTGACCGCGCAAGCCGGCCTGACCACCAGCTTCGACCTGACCAAATGGGACGCCGCCTCGACCGAAGGCGCCGAATCGCCGCTCGCCTCGGTGCACCAGGAAATGTCGCTGGCCAAGGGCCACGACATCGCGGTGTTCGGCGCCGCCAACTGGCGCGGCATTCCCGGCCTGCTGCTCGGCGGTTCACTGTTCACCGGCAACGCCACGCAAGGCCAGCCCGGCTTCGCGTCGGCACGCATCACGCTGTGGGACCTGCATGCCCGCTGGACGCCGCAGCGCTGGGATTTGTCGGCGCTCTATGCGCAAGGCCGCATCTCCAACACCGCGGCATTGAACGCGCCGCTGGTGGGCAACCCGACGCTGATCCCGGAGCGCTTTGACGGCTGGTATGTGCAGTCGGCCTACACGCTGTGGACGGACGGCGACCGCGCGTTGAGTCCGTTTGCACGGCTGGAACGCTTCAACACCGGCCGCCGCTACGCCGACCTGGGCCCCGGCCTGACACCGGATGCGTTGCCCACAGAACGTGTGGTCACCGTGGGCGTGAATTACAAGCTCAATGCCAACGTCGTGATCAAGGCCGACCTGCAGCGCTTCAAGCTGGTCGGCGACAACAACCGCTTCGATCTCGGTCTCGGCTGGAGCTTCTGATGCGCATGCTGCTCGTGCCCATGGCCCTGGCCAGCCTGGCGCCGAGCAGCGCCTTCGCGGTGGACTACCTCAGCGCCGAACAGGCGCGCCGGCTGATGTTCCCGGAGGCCGACAGCTTCGAGCCGCGCGCGATCACGCTCGACGCCGGCCAGCTGCAAGCCCTGAGCGCCAGCGGCGTGCCGGCGCGTTCGGCCCACTGGACGCTGCAGGTGGCCCGGCACGCCGGCACGGCGCTCGGCTACGTCGTGATCGACGCAGTGATCGGCAAGTTCGAACTTATCACCTATGCGGTCGGGCTCGACCTCGACGGCGGCGTGCGCCAGCTCGAAGTGCTGTCGTACCGCGAGAGCCACGGCCACGAGGTGCGGCTGCCGGCCTGGCGGCGCCAGTTCGTCGGCAAGAACGCCGCATCGCCGCTGCGTGTGGGCGACGACATCGCCAACATCAGCGGCGCCACGCTGAG
>DASQOS010000245.1:0-6348 GCA_035644375.1 Rhizobacter sp. | reverse complement strand
AGAATCGTTTGCCGTCGTTGGAACGACGGTTGGAGACAGCGTGGAAACGCCGCACCCCGCAACAGCTTCTTCCACCACGTCGGACCCGCTGCGCATTTGCCTGCTGGGCGAGCTGCGGGTGCTGCGCGCCGGCCATGAAGTGCCGCTCCCCGCGTCAAAACGAACCCGTGCGCTGCTCGGCTACCTGGTCTCGCTGGGCCGGGCCGAAACGCGCCAGACGCTGTGCGACCTGTTGTGGGACGGCCCCGACGATCCGCGCGCCGAAATGCGCTGGAGCCTGAGCAAGCTGAGGCCGGTGGTCGATGCCGTGGCCGCGCCGCGCATCTGTGCCGACCGCGAACGCGTGGCATTCGACGCGCAGGCTGCGACGACCGACGTGGCCGAATTGAATGCCCTGATCGCGCCGGGCCCACATGCCGTGACGCTGGCCGCGCTTGAACAGGCCGCAGCTCTGTTCACAGGCGAGTTCCTCGATGGCCTGGAGCTGCCGGCCTGCTACCGCTTCCACCAGTGGTGCATGGCCGAACGCGAGCGCCACGGCGCGCTGCGGCTGAAGGTAATCAGGGCCCTGGTGCAGCGCCTGCACGACGCACCCGAACGCGCCCTGGTCTACGCACGCGCGCTGGTGGCCGCCGACCCGTCGTCGGAAGCTGCGCATGCGCATCTGGTCAGGCTGCTGGTCTCGCTCGGGCGAGCGCGCGACGCGCAGCTTCATTGTCAGCAGACCGAGGCGATGTTCCGCCGCGAGTTCGGCGTCGTGCCGGGAGACGAATTGCGCTTGGCCGCACGCCAACTGTCGCCCAGACCGCAGGGCGCGCCGCAGCCAACGCGGGATGTGCCGCCCTCGCCTGCGGCAACACCGGTGCCGGGCGAGCCGCCCGCCGCTGCCGGGCTGCTGGGACGCGGGGTCGAACAGGGAGTGATCGCGGACGCGCTGGCATCGCTGGGCCCGCCGCTGCCGCACCCGCTGCTGCTGTTCGTCGGCGAGCCGGGCATCGGCAAGACCAGCGTGCTCGATGCGCTGGCCAGCCAGGCGCGAGACGCCGGCTGCCGGGTGCTGCGAGCGCGCTGCTACGAGGCCGAAATGACGCGCCCTTACGGCGTCTGGATCGACGCGTTGCGCAGCTTGCCGGCCGAAGCCTTGCCTGTCGCTTTGGCCGGCGAGCTTCGGCCGCTGCGCGGCGCTGGCGCTGGCGATGGCGCCGACCACGGCGACCGGGCCCGGCTATTCGCCGCGTGCGCGGCGCTGGTCAAATCATTGGCGCAAACCTCTGCCTTGGTGGTGATCCTCGACGACTTGCAGTGGCTCGACGAGGGCTCTGCCGCGCTGTTGCACTATGTGGCGCGCAGCATCGAGCCAACCGCACGCGTGCGGCTGGCCGGTGCGGCGCGGCAGGGCGAGATCGACGACAACCCGTGGGCCAAGCGTGTGGTTCAGTCGCTTGAGAAAGAGCAGCGCCTGCTGCGGCACGCGCTCGGCCCGCTGGACGGCCACGAGGTGGCGCAACTGTTGGCACGCATGGCGCCGACACTCGATGTGCAGGCCGTGCACCGGCGCAGCGGCGGCAACCCGCTGCTGGTGCTGGCGCTCGCCCAGGCGCAGGCCGGCGCGGGGACCGACCTGCCTTGGTCAAGGCTGATCGACAACCAGGTGCAGGGGCTCGACGACGCCAGCCGCGAGATGTTGATCTGGGCCTCGGCGATGGGCCGGGAGTTCCGCCTCGAAACGCTGACCGACGTGATGGCCAGCAGCGCGACCGAGTTGCTGACGCGCCTGCAGCGGCTCGAAAGCCGCGGTCTCCTGAAGCCGACCGCCGAGGGACGCTACGACTTCGCGCACGACCTGGTGCGCGAGGCGGTGTATCACCAGTTGTCGCAGCCGCGGCGCCGCGCCATCCACCGCCAGATTGCGCGCGCACTGGTCGGCCCCGCGGCCGCCGACGCCAGCCTGCAAGGCGAACTGATGCACCACGCCAGCCAGGCCGATGACGCGGCGCTGGCCGTCAAGGCCTGCATCGCCACCGCCGAGCACTGCTTGCGCGTGTTCGCCAACACCCAAGCCGCCGAGGTCGCCGAGCGCGGGCTCGCGCTGCTGGACCGCCTGCCCGCAGGCGCCGACCGCGTCACCGCGCACATCGCGTTGCTGAAGCTGCGGGTGGTGGCGAGCGTCGGTCCCGGCGACGTCCGCATGCCGCAGCTGACGGCCGAACTGAACGCCGCCATCGAGAGCGCCGAATGGCTGGGCCAGCATGCGGCGGCGGCCAGCGGCCTGCACATCCTGTCGTGGCTGGCGTACTGGGCCAACGACGCTCCGAGCACGGTCGCGGCCACCTTGCGCGCCGAGCGCTTGAGCCGTGAAAGCGACAGCGCCACCCATTGCCTGCAACTCGCCAACACCGGGCGCTGCCTGCTCGAAGTGGAAAGCGACGTGGCACAGGCGCGCGCGCTGGTGCAAGACGCTGCACAGCAGGCCGAGGCGCTGAAGCTGCACGTGATCGAACTGCTGTGGGCGCGCGGCCTGGTGGCGCGTTGGGACGGCGACCTCGACGAGGCACGGCGCCTGGTTCGTTCGGCGGTCGACCTGGCGCATCTGCGCGAGGACCGCTGGCGCGAGTTCGAATGCCTGGTGTGGCTCGCCAAGATCGAACTGGAAAACGGCCGGCTCGACGCGGTCGACCAACTCTGTGCCGAGGTCTCGGCGGTGGCGGCACGCATGCGCGATGTGACGGTGCCGGTGAGCGCAGCGCTGCGTGCCCTGACGGCGCTGCTGCGGCAAGCCGCAGAGGCCACATCCGACGAAGCCGCCTCGCTGGCAGACAGCCTTGCCGTGCTGCGCTCGGTCGACGACAAGACGCACCTGGCCTATGTGCTCAACCATGTGGCCGCCTGGCAGCTCGAACGCGGCCAGCTCGACCAGGTGCACGCCGCCGCCAGCGAAGCCGCCGCAGCCGCACAGGCCGTCGGGCGCAGCAGCGAGATCGCGGTGGCGCACGCGCTGCTCGCCAAGGTGGCCGCCTGCCGCGGCCAGCACGCAGAAGCAGCCTCGCATTTGCGGCCGTGGGTCGCAGACGAATCCGGCCTGCGTCCCGTCAGCGCGCGCGCACGCAGCTTCATCGAATTGGCGTGCAGGCCGGGACCGCTCGACAAGCCGGCGCGAAACCGCACGCGAATTCCAACGCCGGCTCCCACGAAGGCCGACTAGGCTGTGCTTCGCAGTCCCCCCAACCCGACGAAGGAGCCCGTCATGTCACGCATCATTGTTGAACGCAATTTCGACACCCCGCAATCCGACGCCGACCTGGCCAAGGTGGCAGATCGCGAACGCCCTTGCCTAGGCATCTACAACGTGCAATGGAAGCGCAGCCTGCTCGCGGCCGACCGGCGGCGCATGGTGTGCGAATACGAGGCCGCCGATGCAGAGACCGTGCGCAAGGTGCAGCGCGAAGCCCAGGCCGCGTTCGATCGCATCTGGGTGGGTGACGTGATCGAGTGAACCGGCCCGCAAGGCGTCAAGCGGCCGCACGCCTGCGGCGCTCTTGCCAGACGGATGCGCCGAACACCGCCATGCCGCCAAACGCCAGCAGCATGCCGACCCAGCCGGTGGAGGTCCAACCCAGACCGGCTGCGATCGCGATGCCGCCCAACCAGGCTCCCAGCGCGTTGGCGATGTTGAAGGCCGAGTGGTTGAGCGCAGCGGCCAGCGTCTGCGCATCGCCGGCCACGTCCATCAGCCGAATCTGCAGAGATGGCGCGATGGCCACGGTGGTGCCGACCAGGAAGACATTGACCGACACGGCGACCCCGTGCGGCGCGGTGAAGACGATCGCCGCGAGTACGACAGCGTTCCAGACCAGCAGGCCGGCGATCGTGCGCATCACCGAGGTGTCGGCGAGCCGCGCGCCGACCAGGTTGCCGACGACCATGCCCAGGCCGAACAGGCCCAGCACCAGCGGTACGGCAGCGATCGACATGCCGGTCACCTCGGTGAGCAGCGGCTTGATGTAGCTGAAGACCGAGAACATGCCGCCCAGGCCGATGGCGCCGATGCCGAGCGTCAGCCACACCTGGGGCCGGGCCAGTGCACCCAGTTCGCGCATCGGGCCGGCGCCCTGCGCAGCCGGCAGATGCGGCACACAACGGCGAATCAGGATGCAGGCGAGTGCGGCAATCGCGCCGACCAGTACGAAGGCGGCGCGCCAGCCGAGGTGCTGGCCCAGCCACGCAGCGATCGGCACGCCCACGAGCGTGGCGCTGGTGAGCCCGGACATCACCAGTCCGACGGCGCTGGCACGGCGCTGCGGCGGCGCCAGCGAGGCGGCCACCAGCGCGGCCACGCCGAAGTACGTGCCATGCGGCAGGCCGGCAACGAAACGCAGCAGGTTCATCGACAGGTAGCCGGGCGCCATCGCACTCGCCAGGTTGCCGGCCGCGAACAAGGCCATCAAGGCCACCAACAGCATGCGGCGCGGCCAGTGCGCCGCCAGCACGGCCAGCACCGGCGCGCCGATGACGACACCCAGCGCATAGGCGCTGATGACGTGGCCGGCTTGCGGAATCGTGACACCCAGATCGCGCGCCACCTCGGGCAGCAGACCCATGATCACGAACTCGCCGGTCCCGATGGCGAAGCCTCCGACACCCAGCGCAAGCACCGCGGGCCAGAAGCTTCGCGCCGGGTTCGCTGCCACTGCGGAAACAACCAAAGACGGCATCGGTGTCGAAACGGATTTCATGGCAACGTGACTCAAGGTGGAAGGGAAATTGCGGCGGGAACCGTCGGCTGCGTCACCCGCCACCGTTAGCGCCGCGAACATTGTGCTGCAACGCAGCAAACCGGATCGCAAGCGGGTCTTTTGGGGTCGGCGTCGGTCTCCATGTCGGTCGCGCGTCGTGCCACCGCTGGGGCGGCAAACCCATGGGCCGACTCGGCCACGCGGGGTCGCCCTGGGGGCCTCAGGGAAGCTCACGCCACTGTCATCAAAGCTGCTTACGGTGCACAGCGACATTCGCAAGTGGAAGGCGGTCGCCATGTCGTCAGAATCGTTTCACCCGCCAACCGACACAGAGTGGCTGAGCATCTTCACGGCCATGCGCGATGCAGGTATCACCCACCCCAGGGCTCGCGACATCGCTCGAACCGTCACACAGAAAGCGCCACCCTGCAAACCCGCCAGCCGCATGCAGATCGAAGAGGCGCTTTCCTTGTTGATTGACAAGGTATGTCCGGGCCTGCGCAGCGCGGACATCTTGCGCGACGCTGCCGCGGCCTTGGCGGCCGCGCCTTGTTCCGACGGCTTGGCGTCGCCAGCCACGGCCTGCCCCGCGCGACCCACAGAGGACCGAAGACCTCTTAACTGACAAGCTGCGCCAGCCTGCAGGTCCGAGCGACCGGCACGACAAGTTGTCAACAGATTCTGTGGATAAACGAGCCCGCATTGGCCCGATCGTCAACAGGCATGCGGGCCGAGCTGCAATGCCCGCTCTTTGAGCACGGCGATGACAGCAATTTGACAAGCCGCCGTGCGGCGCAAGGGGTTTGCCAGGGGCCCATTCGGACCAGGGCCGCGGCAATTCGGCTCTCCCAGGGCAACAACGACTGGAAATTTGAATTCCCATTCGAGACCAAGGGAATTGACATTCGGTGCCCTAGACTGCGCATGCCGTCCTCACCTCGACGTGACGCTCGATGGCCGCAACCCCTCAGCTCAGATATCCCAGCAGTGCACTTGTGACCTCGTCCCGGGTCATATCGAGACATCTGGCAAACAGGTGTCCATGTTCAACGCAACCACAGGAGTTTGACCATGACCACTTTTGCCCACTCTGTCTATCTCGACTCTGAATTCGGTGTGCCCCAAGACCTGCCCAAGGCCGGAAGCTCGCTCGAGAACCCCTACGCATTCGATGCCACGGCAAGAGAGTTGAAGGCCATGGCCGAACGCGGGCTGGTCGAAATCATCAGCGAACACAGCCTGGAGCAGGCGCACGAGCAACTCATCGACAGCCTGAGTTTCGTACGCGTGCGCTGATCACTCGGCGCTGTCGGGCCCGACAGCGCCGGCGTTGACCGGGAAGGGTGTACGGGCACCTTGGCGGTATGTTCTTTGGCTCCTGCTTCCATGACCGAGCTAGAACTCAAATTCCAGGTGCCGGAGGCCACTTTGCCTGCGCTGCAAATGGAACTCCAAAGGTGCCGTGCCCGCTCCATGCGCGTGGTGGCGCACTACCACGACACAGCCGATTCGCTGTTGGCGCGCCACGGCTTGTCATTGCGCTTGCGCAAAGAGGGCCGGCAGTGGTTTCAGACGCTCAAGTCCGAAGGGGACAACGCGGTCAGCCGACTGGAGC
>DASQOS010000244.1:0-4200 GCA_035644375.1 Rhizobacter sp. | reverse complement strand
CCAGGCGTGGAAGTCCTTGTACCCGCGCTCGTGGTTTCCGCTGCTCACCGGCGACCGCGGCATGACGGCCATCGGCGCCAGCACCTTCGGCGCCGACGCGCTGGGCTGGCATCAATATGCGGCGACGGCGCAATACGAGGTCGAGAACCACGAGCCGCTGGCCAGCTTCGAGTACCTGTACCGCGAGCAGCACCTGTTGGCCTTCAAGCGCGACCTGAGCGCACGCACCTGGGACCCGGCCGACAAGAACAAGGTCACCAGCTACGACCGCAACACGCAGGCGCAGTGGCTCAGCCTGTTGCCGTGGCTCAAGGAGCAGCGGCGTGTGCTCTTTGGCGTGGGTGCGGCGCTCGACCAGGTCGATCGCGTCCACCCGCAGTTCGTCGCCAGTGCGCCGCCAAAAGACGAACGCATCGTCGCCGGCCTGGTCGACCACGACACCAGCAACGGCAACTGGTGGTCCGAAGGCACCAACCGCGGCCAGCATGCGACGCTGCTCTACGAAAGCTACAAGCCCTTTGCCAAGAACGACACCGACTACGACGGCGACGTGGTGCGCCTCGACTGGCGCGGCTTCGTGCCGCTGGGCCGCAGCGTGCTGGCGCTGCGCTACACCGAGGCCAGGGCGCATGGCCGCACCGAGCCGTTCCAGGTGGGCGGCGCGGTCGACCCGCACCTGCAGCTCGGCATCGCGCTGAACAACCGAGACATCTCGCTGCGCGGCTACCGCGGCGACGAGCCCGGCCTGCTGGGCGCCAACGCCCGCGTGGCGAGTTTCGAGTGGCGCACGCCGATCGCCGACATCGACCGCCACTGGATGGTGCCCGCGGTCGGCATCAACCGCTTGTCGGCCGTCACCTTCTTCGACATCGGCGGTGCCTGGGACAGCGGCAATCGCCCCGACCGGTATCACCGCGGCATCGGCGCCGAGCTGCTGGCCGAAACCAAGCTGCTGTACATCCTGCCGATCCAGTGGCGACTCGGCGTGGCACGTGGGCTGGACGCGCCCAAGTCGACGCGCGGTTATGTGAGCATCGGCAGGTCGTTCTGAGCGAAGCTGCTCGGCAAGGGAATGTGTAGACTTCCGCACAAGGAGTTGCACATGGCTACCAATCTCGCAATTGATCCGGACCTTCTCGACCGAGCGGTTCAAGTGAGCGGCGAACGCACGAAGAAAGCTGCCGTAACCAAAGCGCTGCAAGAGTTCATCGCTCGCCGAGAACAGCGGCGTGTGGCCGATCTGCTCGGCAAGCTCGAGTGGGACCAGTCGTTCGACTACAAGGCCGAACGGTCTCGGCGCAAATGACTCTTCTGGTTGATACGAGCGTTTGGTCCCTCGCTCTTCGCCGTGACGCCGAGGGCACCGAGCCGGAGGTCCAGGAACTCAAGGAAGCCCTGTTCGGTTCAGAGCTTGTCGTCACCACAGGCCTGGTGCTTCAAGAGCTCTTGCAGGGCTTCTCAGGCCCCAAGGCGCAGGCCAGATCGTTCAACGTTTCGCCGCCCTGCCCCTGCTGCAGCCCGACCGGGACGACCACATCGCCGCGGCAGCCGTACGCAATGCGTGTCGTCGGGCGGGTGTCCAGCTCGGCACGATCGACGCCCTGCTTGCCCAGCTGTGCGTCCGGCACGATATGACGCTCCTCACCACGGATCAGGACTTCAGGCATGCAGCCAAGCACTGCGCGCTTCGCGTGTGGCCGGCCAAAGCGCGAGCAAGGCGGTGATGGCTTCGTTCGGCGCGCCTTCGGCGCGCAACCTGCGTTGTTGCGCGAGAGGGGCCGCCGCTTGCCGCAAAGCCATCTTGTGCGGCGTCGCACATCCGCCGCGCCGAAATGAATCTTGCGATACTCATGGCGAGTGAGTACGCAGCGGCGCGGGCATAGGCCTTGCTGCACGAAGGCCGTGCCTTCGACCACCCGACGCATCCCCTCAGTTCAACCCCCGGAAGGAGATTTCATGACAGGCGTACAAAGAATTTTTTGCGTGATCCTTGTTCTCATGTTTCAGCAGTCTGCGATGGCCCTGGACCCCTCTGGTTCCGTGAAGGCCGTCACCGTGCTGAAAACTGAAAACAGTTGGGACGGCACGCCGATTCGTTACCCGGAAGGCAAGGCAGAAATTACCGGCATGCTCATAGAAATTGCGCCGAATACCGAAACAGGTTGGCATGTGCACGAGGTGCCTTCGTTTGGCATGGTGCTGGAAGGCGAGCTGGAGATTCAACGCAAAGATGGTCAGATCAAGAAGCTCAAGGCTGGAGACGGTTTCGCGGAGGTCGTGAACACCTTGCACAACGGGCGCAATCCGGGGCCGATCCCCGTCAAGCTCATTGTTTTCTACGCAGGTGCCTTGGGTAAGACCTTGACGGTCAAAGAAAACGCGCAGTGACGGCGGGTGGTGCGCCGCGCATCCGAAGCCGCGCCATGGCGGGCCGGTCAGGCGCTTTGCGTCGCACGGGCCGTCCTCTTCAATCAGGCTCCGAGCAAAACTCCCCGTCGTCGACCAGGCAGGTGCCTGCGGCATCGGCAGGCGCGCCCCCAGCCACCCCACGCGTCACGATGCGGCTGGCTGCCAGCCGTTTGGCCTCGGCCGCCGGCAACAGCACCCACATTTGCCCGCGGTGGCGGGTTTGGCGCGCCTTTTGCCCGGCCGCGTTGCCGAAGCCCCAGAAGTAGTCGGCCCGCAAGGCACCGCGGATCGCGCCACCGGTGTCTTGCGCAAACACCAGGCGCTGCATCGTGATCGTCGAACCGGCCGGCGCCGGGGCGCTCAAGAACATCGGGTAGCCGAGCGGCGTGATGCGCGGGTCCACTGCCACCGAGCGGCCGGCCGTCAGCGGCACGCCGAGCGCACCCTGCGGCCCTTCGGTGTCGGGGCGTGCCTCCACGGTCTTGAAGAACACATAGCTCGGGTCGGACACCAGCCGGTTGTCGATGCGCTGGACGGCGGCGTTCGAGCTGGCGATGGCGGGGGCCGCTGCGCCGGGTTTCTTGGCCGCTGGCGAGGGGGCGGCAGGGTTGCGCCGCGAACCTTGCAGCAACTGATCCACCATGCGGTCTGAATCAGCCGACGCAACGCCCGCGGCCGTGCGTTTCGGCGCCGCGGCGGCGGTGGCCGCCGGCGCAGGCGGCACGCCGCCACCGCGCGTCACCACCGGCTCGTTGTGCTCTTCCTCGTGGCTTTGCGCCGCAGCTTGCGCGGCCGGCGCTGCCGCGTCGTCGCCCTCGATGGAAAACGACTCCGGCTCCTCGGCGGCCGGGCCGGTGCCGCGCGTGACCACGCGCTCCAGCGTGTGCGGCAGCAGGCGCAGCGGCTTGAACGGGTGGCCGTTCTGCTCCGCATACTGCAGCCGCAGGATGTCGCCGCCGGGCAGGCGCACGCGGCCCGAGCCCTGCACTTGCATCGCATACAGCGCCAGCGGGTCCTTGACCCACGCGATCACCGGCGCGTCGATGCCTTCGGGCAAGCCGCGGGCGTCCAGCTCGGCGCGGCTGTAGTAGGGCTCGGCGTGCGCCGCGCTGGCGTCGTTGACCAAGCGCAGACGCAGGCGCCGGTCGCGGTCGTCCAGGTCGAAGCGGCGCAGGTCCAGCGCATAGGTGGCCGCCTCGCCGGGCGCGGCCAAGACCAGCATGCCGCCTTCGGCCTTCACGCGCAGCACCGAACGGCGCTGCGCCTTGGGCACCTTGGCCCAATCGATCGTGACCAGGTCGCGCGGCACACCCATCACCGGCACGTTGAACTCGGTGCTGCGCTGCAGCCGGCCTTCCAGCAGAGGCTCGAAGTAACCGGTGACCTCGCCTTCGCGGCTGGCGTCGGCGTTGAGGATGCGCAGCAGCGTGAAGCGCGATTCGAAAAACGCACGGATCGCCGGCTGCGTGGCTGTCACGCCGCGCGAGGCGATGCAGATGTCGCGCCATTCCTCGCGCTTTTGCAGCACCTCGCAGGAGTTGCGAAACGCACCCCAGCCGGCGCGCAGGTCGTCTTGCGGCCAGCCCGGCAGTTCATCAAAAGTCGCCAGCTTGAACATCGCGTTGCGCGTGCGCAGCTCGGCAGCGCCGCCGGCCGGCGTGCCGGCTCGGATCTGCGGTGTTGCCGAAGGCGCTTTGGCGGCCGGCGTCCCGCTGGCCTGGGTTGAGACCGCGGCTGCGCCGGGGCCGGGCGCCGGGCTGGCGCAGGCCGCCAGCCCCAGCAGGGCTGCAA
>DASQOS010000243.1:0-5108 GCA_035644375.1 Rhizobacter sp. | reverse complement strand
GAGGCCTTCGACCTCTACGGCATCCTGTTCGAAGGCCATCTCGATCTGCGACGCATCCTGACCGACTACGGTTTCATCGGTCATCCGTTCCGCAAGGACTTTCCGACCTCCGGCCACGTCGAGATGCGTTATGACGCAGAGCAAAAGCGCGTCATCTATCAGCCGGTCACGATCGAGCCGCGCGAGATCACGCCGCGCATCATTCGTGAAGACAACTACGGTGGCTTGCATTGATGAACTTGAACCCCCGTGCTCACATTCGTTCGCTGCCCCCCGAGGGGGCGCAGGGCTCCCTTGGTGCGGCCCGGCGGGAACCCTGACCATGGCAGAAATCCGCAACTACACCCTGAATTTCGGCCCGCAGCATCCGGCCGCTCACGGCGTGCTTCGCCTCGTGCTCGAATTGGATGGCGAAGTCATCCAGCGCGCCGATCCACACATCGGGCTGCTGCACCGTGCCACCGAGAAGCTGGCCGAGAGCAAGACCTTCATCCAGAACCTGCCGTACATGGACCGTCTCGACTACGTGTCCATGATGTGCAACGAGCACGCCTATTGCCTGGCCATCGAAAGACTGATGGGCATCGATGTGCCCGAGCGGGCGCAGTACATCCGCGTGATGTTCAGCGAGATCACGCGCCTGATGAACCACCTGATGTGGCTGGGCGCGCATGGTCTCGACTGCGGCGCGATGAACATCTTCATCTACTGCTTTCGCGAGCGCGAAGACCTGTTCGACATGTACGAAGCCGCATCGGGTGCGCGCATGCATGCGGCCTATTTCCGGCCCGGCGGCGTGTACCGCGACCTGCCGGACACCATGCCGCAATACAAGGCCTCCAAGGTGCGCAACGCGAAGGTCATGTCGGCGTTGAACGACAACCGCCGCGGCTCGCTGCTCGACTTCATCGACGACTTCGTGACGCGCTTCCCGAAGTGTGTGGACGACTACGAAACCCTGCTCACCGACAACCGCATCTGGAAGCAGCGCACGGTGGGCATTGGCGTGGTGACGCCTGAGCGTGCGCTGAACCTGGGCTTCACCGGCCCGATGCTGCGCGGCTCCGGCATCCAGTGGGACCTGCGCAAGAACCAGCCTTACGACGTGTACGACCGGATGGATTTCGACATTCCGCTCGGCGTCAACGGCGACACTTACGACCGCTATCTGGTGCGCATTGAAGAGATGCGTCAAGCCAACCGCATCATCAAGCAATGTGTCGACTGGCTGCGCCAGAACCCGGGACCGGTGATCACCGACAACCACAAGGTGGCGCCGCCGTCGCGCGTGGACATGAAGTCCAGCATGGAAGAACTGATCCACCACTTCAAGCTGTTCACCGAAGGTTTCCACGTGCCGGAGGGCGAGGCCTATGCCGCGGTCGAACACCCGAAGGGCGAGTTCGGCATCTACCTGGTCAGCGACGGCGCCAACAAGCCCTATCGCCTGAAGATCCGCGCGCCGGGGTTCTCGCACTTGGCAGCGCTCGATGAAATGGCGCGCGGTCACATGATCGCCGACGCGGTGGCCGTGATCGGCACGATGGACATTGTGTTTGGAGAGATTGACCGGTGAGCACGACCGCAATGATTTCCGAGGCAACCCGGCAGCGCTTTGCGCGTGAAGTGGCCAAGTACCCAGCCGACCAAAAGCAATCCGCGGTGATGGCTTGCCTGGCCATCGTTCAGCAGGAACAGGGTTTTGTTTCGGCTGAAAGCGAAAAGGGCGTGGCCGATTACCTCGGCATGCCGCCCATCGCCGTGCACGAAGTGACGACCTTCTACAACATGTACAACCAGCAGCCGCTGGGTCAGTTCAAGCTCAACGTGTGCACCAATCTGCCGTGCCAGTTGCGTGACGGCCAGACGGCACTGAACTACCTCTGCAGCAAGCTCGGTGTGGAAGAGGGCGGCACCTCGGCCGACGGTGTGATCACGGTGCAGAAGAGCGAGTGCCTGGGCGCTTGCGCCGATGCGCCGGTGTTGTTGGTCAACGACCGCCAGATGTGCAGCTTCATGAACGAGCAGCGGCTCGATGGACTGATTGAAGCGCTTCGTTCGGGAGCGAGCACATGAACAACGCACAAGTTCAGCTCGACCTGTCTCGCTTTCAAGCGAGCGGCACCGAGACCTGCTTCCACGGGCGCCACATGGGCGCACAGATCTATGACGGCCTGGATGGCCGCAACTGGTCGCTGAAGGATTACGAAGCGCGCGGCGGCTACCAGGCATTGCGCAAGATCTTGACGGGCGCCGGCGCCGAGCCGATGACGCCGGACCAGGTGATTGCCGAGGTCAAGGCCTCGGGCCTGCGTGGACGCGGTGGCGCGGGGTTTCCGACCGGGCTGAAGTGGAGCTTCATGCCGCGCCAGTTCCCAGGCCAGAAATACCTGGTCTGCAACTCGGACGAAGGCGAGCCCGGCACCTGCAAGGACCGCGACATCCTGATGTTCAACCCGCACATCGTCATCGAAGGCATGGCGATCGCCGCCTTCGCGATGGGCATCACCGTGGGCTACAACTACATCCACGGCGAGATCTTCGAGGTATACGACCGCTTCGAGGCTGCGCTCGAAGAAGCGCGCGCTGCCGGGTACCTTGGCGACGCCATCCTCGGTTCTGCCTTCAATTTCCAGCTGCACGCGTCACATGGTTTTGGCGCCTACATCTGCGGTGAAGAAACCGCGTTGCTGGAGTCGCTCGAGGGCAAGAAGGGCCAGCCGCGTTTCAAGCCGCCATTCCCTGCGAGTTTCGGCCTGTACGGCAAGCCCACGACGATCAATAACACCGAGACCTTTGCCGCGGTGCCTTGGATCATCCGCAACGGCGGTCCGAAGTACCTCGAGATCGGCAAGCCGAACAACGGCGGGACCAAGATCTTTTCGGTCGTCGGCGACGTCAACAACCCCGGCAACTTCGAGGTTCCTCTGGGGACGCCGTTCTCCAAGCTGCTGGAGCTTGCGGGCGGGGTGCGCACCGGCCACAAGCTGAAGGCCGTGATTCCCGGTGGCTCGTCGGCGCCGGTGCTGCCCGCTTCCATCATGCTCGACACGACGATGGACTACGACGCCATCGCCAAGGCCGGCTCCATGCTGGGCTCGGGCGCGGTGATCGTGATGGACGATTCGCGTTGCATGGTCAAGAGCCTGCTGCGCCTGAGCTACTTCTACATGCACGAAAGCTGCGGCCAGTGCACACCGTGCCGTGAAGGCACGGGCTGGTTGTTCCGCATGGTCGACCGCATTGCCAACGGCCAAGGCCGCATGGAAGACATCGACCTGCTGAACTCGGTGGCCGACAACATCCAGGGCCGCACCATCTGCGCGCTGGGCGACGCGGCAGCGATGCCGGTGCGCGCCATGATCAAACATTTCCGGGATGAGTTCGTTCATCTCATCGAGCACAAGACCCCCCAGGTCGCAGCGTCCGTCTGACCGGGCGCCTGAGGCAACAACATGATCGAAATCGAACTCGACGGACAAAAGGTGGAGGTGCTTGAGGGCAGCATGGTCATGCATGCCGCCGACAAGGCCGGTACCTACATTCCGCACTTCTGTTATCACAAGAAACTGTCCATTGCGGCCAATTGCCGCATGTGCCTGGTGGATGTAGAGAAGGCGCCCAAGCCGATGCCGGCTTGCGCCACCCCGGTCACGCAGGGCATGATCGTTCGCACCAAGAGCGACAAGGCCTTGCAGGCCCAGCAGGGCGTGATGGAGTTCCTGCTGATCAACCACCCGCTGGATTGCCCGATCTGCGACCAGGGCGGCGAATGCCAACTGCAGGATCTGGCCGTCGGCTACGGCGGGTCGGCCTCGCGCTACAAGGAAGAAAAGCGCGTCGTGTTCCACAAAGACGTGGGGCCGCTGATCTCGATGGAAGAGATGAGCCGCTGCATCCACTGCACGCGTTGTGTCCGCTTCGGCCAAGAGGTGGCCGGCGTGATGGAGCTCGGCATGATCCACCGCGGCGAGCATGCCGAGATCACCACGGTCGTCGGCAACTCGGTCGATTCCGAGTTGTCGGGCAACATGATCGACATCTGCCCGGTGGGCGCCCTCACCAGCAAACCGTTTCGCTACAGCGCCCGCACCTGGGAGTTGTCGCGCCGCAAGAGCGTCAGCCCGCACGATGGCACCGGCGCCAACCTGATCGTTCAGGTCAAGTCCAACAAGGTGATGCGCGTCGTTCCGCTGGAGAACGAAGACATCAACGAATGCTGGATCGCCGACCGCGACCGCTTCTCGTATGAAGCCACCAACAGCGACGAGCGCCTGACGTCCCCGATGATCAAGCAGGGCGGCGAATGGATGCCGGTCGACTGGACCACCGCGCTCAACTACGTGGCCAAGGGCATCGCCCAGATCAAGGCCGACCACGGCGCCGACAGCATCGGCGCACTCGGCTCTGCTTACAGCACGGTCGAAGAACTGCACCTGCTCGGCAAGCTGGTGCGCGGCCTGGGCAGCAACAACATCGACCACCGCCTGCGCCATGCCGATTTCAGCGCCACCGATGGCGGCGTGCGTTGGCTGGGGAGGTCGATCGCTTCGTTGTCTGCGCTGCAACGCGTGCTGGTGGTGGGTTCGTTCCTGCGCAAGGACCATCCGCTGTTCGCACAACGCATTCGCCAGGCAGCCCGCAAGGGCGCCAAGGTGCACAGCATTCACGCCGTGCATGACGACTGGCTGATGCCGATCGCCAGCACCATCACTGCGGCGCCCAGCGCCTGGGTGCAGGCGCTTGCCGAAGTCGCCAGCGCCATCGCTTCCGCCAAGGGCGTGCCGGCACCGGTCGGTGCCACCGCGACGGCAGCTGCGCAGGTCATCGCCACATCGTTGTTGTCGGGCGAACACAAGGCGGTGCTGCTCGGCAACGCCGCGGCGCAACATCCGCAAGCCGGCGGCCTGCTGTCGCTGGCCAACTGGATTGCCGAGCAGACCGGCGCGTCCGTCGGTTACCTGACCGAAGCCGGCAACACGGTGGGCGCGCAACTGGTCAGCGCGTTGCCGCGCAACGGCGGGCTCGACGCCGGTCAGATGCTCAATGGCAAGCTGAAGGTCTGTGTGCTGCTGAACGTCGAACCGGCTTTCGACACCGCCAACGGC
>DASQOS010000242.1:0-2738 GCA_035644375.1 Rhizobacter sp. | reverse complement strand
GCTTGTTCGGCTGGTTCTTCCGCTGGTTCAACCGCTGGTTCGGCCACCGCAGAGAAGACTACGGCCGCGGCGTGACGCGCATCGTGCAGCACAAGTCGATCGCGATGATCGTCTACGTGGTGCTGCTCTCGCTGACGGTGTTTCTGTTCACGCGCATCCCGGCGGGTTTTGTGCCGGCGCCCGACAAGCAGTACCTGATCGGCATTGCGCAGCTGCCGGCCGGCGCCTCGCTGGACCGCACCGAGGAGGTCATCCGCCGCATGAGCGACATCGCTCAAAAGGTGCCGGGCATCTCCGATTCGGTGGCCTTCCCCGGGTTGTCGATCGCGGGCTTCGCGGCCGCGCCCAACGAAGGCATCGTCTTTTACACGCTCGACCCGTTCGAGAAGCGCAGCACGCCCGATCTGTCCAAGTTCGCGATCCTCGGCAAGGTCAACGGCGCGATCCAGCAGATCCAGGGCGCGCGCATGTTCGTGGTGCCGCCGCCCGCGGTCGATGGCCTGGGCAATGCGGGGGGTTTCAAGCTGCAGGTGCAGGACCGGCGCGGCCTGGGCGAGCAGGCGCTGTTCGGCGCCGTGTGGGGCACGCTGGGGCAGGTGTACGGCAACCCGAAGTCGAGCATCGGCACGCCCTTTTCCACCTACGACATCAACGTGCCGCAGCTGTTCGCCAACGTCGACCGCGTGCGCGCCAAACAAATGGGCGTGAAGCTGGGCGACATCTACGACACGATGCAGGTCAACCTCGGCTCGCTCTACGTCAACGACTTCACGCGCTTCGGCCGAACCTACCAGGTGATCGTGCAGGCCGATGCGCCGTTTCGCGCCAACGCCGAAGCCATCAAGCTGCTGAAGACACGCAACACGGCCGGCGAGATGGTGCCGCTGGGCGCGCTGATGACGGTCGAGCCGACCTTCGGCCCGACGCGCGTGACGCGCTACAACGGCGTGCCCTCGGCCGACATCAACGGCGCGGCCAAGCCCGGCTTCTCGTCGGGCCAGGCCGAGGCCGAGATCGAGGCGCTGCTGCACAAGACCCTGCCGCCGGGCATGAGCTTCGAGTGGACCGAGCTGACCTACCAAGACCGCCTGACGCGCGACATCACGCTGCCCGGCACCACGCTCAAGCTGCCGATCCTGGCGGCCGTGATGATGATCGCGGTGCTGCTGGTGGTGCTGGTGCTGGCCGCGCAGTACGAAAGCTGGACGCTGCCGATGGCCATCGTGATGATCGTGCCGATGTGCGTGCTGGCGGCCTTGTTCGGCGTGTGGTTGTCGCACTTCCCTCCGTTCATGCAGCCGGGCGACCTGAACATCTTCACGCAGGTGGCGCTGGTCGTGCTGGTCGGCCTGGCGTGCAAGAACGCGATCCTGATCGTCGAGTTTGCGAAAGACCTGGAAGAGCGCGGCGAGAAGCTGATCGACGCGGTGATCCACGCCTGCCGCATGCGGCTGCGCCCGATCTTGATGACCTCGATTGCGTTTTGCGCCGGTGTGCTGCCGCTGATCTTCGGCAGCGGCGCGGGCAGCGAGATGCGCCGCGCGATGGGCATCGCGGTGTTCTCCGGCATGCTCGGCGTGACGCTGTTCGGCATCTTCCTGACGCCGGTGTTCTACATGCTGCTGCGCGCGCGGCGCTCGCAGCGCATCGAGCGCGCGGGCGGCGGCGCGGGCGTGCTCAGCCACGCGCCGCAACAACGTGCGGGAGACGGCGATGTGTGAGGCCCGCTTCAGCTTCACACTCAACAGCCTCGCCGCGGCCGCGCTGCTCGCGCTGGCCGGCTGCGCGGTCGGGCCGAACTACCAGCCGCCGGCGGTCGCGATCGACCAAGCTTTCATCAATGCCGGCACAGCGTCGACCAACGCCCAGGCGCCGGGCAGCGACATCGCGCGTTTCTGGCGCGGCTTCAACGACGCGGCCTTGTCCGACCTCGTCGAGCGTGCATTGACCGCCAACGGCGACGTGCGCATCGCGCAGGCGCGGTTGCAGGAGGCACGCGCCTCGCTGCAAGGCGCGCGTGCCGAGCTGCTGCCGCAGATCGGCGCCGGCGCCGATGTCGGCCGTTCGCTGCAGCCCGAATACCTGTTCCCCGGCACCCCGCGCAGCCAGCGCACGGCGACGCTGTACGACGCGAGCTTCACCGCCAACTGGGAGCTCGACTTCTTCGGCCGCAACCGGCGCGCCAGCGAATCGGCCGCGGCGCTGGTCGACGCATCGGAAGCGGGCGTGCACGCGGCGCACACCGCGATTGCGGCCGAGGTGGCGCGCAACTACCTGGAGCTGCGCGGCCTGCAGCGCCGCTACCAGGTCGCGAACCAGTCGCTCGTCAATCAGCGTGATGCGCTCGGCCTGACGCAGGCGCGGCTCGACGCCGGCCGCGGCACGCAGCTCGACGTGTCGCGCGCCAACAGCCTGCTCGATTCCACCGAAGCCGCGCTGCCCGCGCTGCAGGCGGCGATCGCGCAGTCGGCGTACCGCCTGGCCACGCTCACCGCGCAATCGCCGCGCAGCGTCGCCGCGGCGCTTGCCACACCGCAGCCGCTGCCCAGCCTGCCGGTCACCGACCTCGGCGCGCTGCCCATCGGCACGCCCGAGCAGCTGCTGCGCCGCCGTGCCGACCTGGTGGCGGCCGAGCGCCAGCTCGCGTCGGCGACGGCCGGCATCGGCATCGCGACGGCCGACCTGTTTCCGCGCGTCAGCCTCAGCGGCCTGATCGGTTTCGCGACCACCCGCGCGGC
>DASQOS010000241.1:0-3407 GCA_035644375.1 Rhizobacter sp. | reverse complement strand
CCTGTACCACGTCGATGGCGCAGATGGCGGCGTCCTCGATGTAGTCGTCCCAGTCCAACTCGGCCATGCTCGGGTCGGCATTGCGCCAGCTCACGACGAACACGCGGTGGCCTTGTTCGACCGCATAGCGGATCAGCGAGTTGCGCGGCTGCAGGTCCAGGATGTAGTACTTGTTGATGCACGGAGGCACCAGCAGCAGCGGCCGCTCGAACACCTTGCCGGTCAGCGGCTTGTATTCCAGCAGCTGGAACAAATGGTTCTCGAACACCACGCTGCCTTCGGTGGTGGCGACGTTGCGGCCGACCTCGAACTGGCTTTCGTCCGTCAAGGACACGTGGCCTTGCTGGATGTCTTGCAGCAGTTGCTGCAGGCCCTGCTGGATGCTTTCGCCCTGGGTTTCGAGCGCTCTTTGCATCGCCTCGGGGTTGAGCGCCAGGAAGTTGCTGGGCGCCGCGGCCGCCACCCACTGCTGCACCGCAAAGCGCAGGCGCTGCAGCGTCTTCTCTTCGCCTTGCACGCTGTCGGCCAGGCTCATCAGCGTGCGCGCATTGAGCAGGTACAGCTGGGCGATGAACGCGGCGTTCGGATCGGCGCGCCACGCCGGGTCGGCGAAGCGCCGGTCGTTCAATGGCGGTGCGGTCGGCGCAGCGGACGTGGCCGCGCTCTGGCTCGCCTGGTTGACGGCATTCACCGTCTGGTTCCACAGATCGGTCGCCTGTTTCACATAGTCGGCCTGCAGGGCGCTCAGCGCCGGTACGGGCAGGCTGAGTCCGGTCATCGCTTTCCAGACTTCCCCGATGTTGGACCCGAATGCCAACGCTGCCGCATCGGGTATGGCCGCCGACGCGGCTGCCTCTTCCAAACGGCCCTTCACGGATATCCTCGCTGTCCTGCCACGTCGCGGGCGCATGGCGCCCTGGTGGCACATCTTTCAATCATCAACATGGGCTGAAATGTATCTCGTCGCAATCGCATGGATGTACGTGGTGCTGATGATGGCCGTGGCCGAAGCCACGAGTTCGGTGGGCAGCCTTCTGGGTGCGGTGGTGACCTTCCTGATGTACGGCGCTTTGCCCTTGTCCATCGTGCTGTACATCATGGCCACGCCGGCTCGGCGCCGGGCTCGGCAACGGGCGTTGCTGCAGGCTGAGGTGCCACACGCTGCGCTGCCACAGACATCACCGCCGAATCCAGATGGCGGCAGCCATGCGGCCGGTGACGCCATCGCGCCGGAACGAAAAGAACCTTGAGGCGTCGCTGACGGTGCACCAATCTCCGCCGCTGATGTCGGCCACGCCCAGGGCCTGAAGTCGGTCGCGCGCCAGCAAGGGCAGATTGGCCAGCCACTTGCCCGGTTTGCCGGGACGAAACCGCAGCCCATCGCCGGTCGGCGGGCCGGCTCCGAAGGCCGCCAGCACATCGGCACCGACCTCGAATTTCGAGGGGCCGATGCACGGCCCGAGCCAGCAGCGCAGTTCGTCCGGCGCGCAAGCCGCGGCCTCGCAGACGCTGCGTACCGCGGCCTCCAGCACGCCGGATGCCAGACCGCGCCAGCCGGCGTGCGCCGCGCCCACAGCCCGTCCCTGCGGCGCGGCCATCAACACCGGCAGGCAGTCGGCCACCTGCACCACACAGGCCACGCCCGGTTCGGTGGTGAAGCAGGCATCCGCCGCTTCAACCGGCGCATCCGGCAATGCATGCGCGGCCGTCAGGCGCAGCACCCGCGTGCCATGCACCTGGCGCAGGAACACCGGGCTGGCTGCCATGGCCTGGGCAAAAGAGCGCCGGTTGTCAGCCACCGTCCCAGGGTCATCGCCCACCGCCACACCCAGGTTCATGCGGTCCCAGGGCTTGGCGCTGTGGCCGCCGGCACGTGTGGTCATCAGCGCGCCAACCATCGACAAGCCCGGGTCGGCAAGCCAGTCCGGACGCAGCCAGTCAGGCTGCATCTGCCGCGTCCGGGCAGGCCGAGGGCTGCGTCTTGAAAAACGCTTCGAGCTGCATGCATTCATCGAACACACGCATCACCGCAGGCAGGTGGTCGAGCCGGCATTCCATGCGCTGCGCATTGAAGATCTGCGGCACCAGCACCACGTCGGCCAGTGTCGGTGCATAGCCGTGGCAGAAGCGCCCGCTCAGAGGGTGGCCTTCGAGCTGGCGCTCGACGGTTTCCAGGCCGCTTTCGACCCAATGCCGGCACCAGCGCTTCTTTTGCTCCTCGTTGAGCTTCATGTCTTGCACCAGGTAGCGCAGCACCCGCAGGTTGTTGAGTGGATGGATCTCGCAGGCGATGTCCAGTGCCAGGCTGCGCACCCGGGCGCGGGCAATGGCATCCCACGGCAAGAGTGGCGGCTCGGGCTGCTTTTCTTCCAGGTATTCGATGATGGCCAGCGACTGCGACAGCGTGGCATCGCCGTCCTTGAGCAAGGGCACCAGCCGCGACGCGGAGACCTGTCCGAACGAGGTCTGGAATTGCTCGCCCCTGAGCAGGTGGACCGGGATGTAGTCGTAGTCCAGTCCTTTCAGCGCCAGGGCGATGCGCACCCGGTACGAGGCCGAAGAGCGAAAGTAGCTGTACAGCTCCATGGCAGCCGACTCCTTCTTGCTTGCGTCACCGCCGAGCGCGCCCGGCTTCTCGAACAGTCTCGCCACCGGGCCCCGCGTCGCCGACGAGACGAGCTGCGCGGAGTCGAGTTGAATGCGCTGGATGATGCCATGCCAGCAGCTGCGGCAGACGCAAAAAACACCCCCGTGGCGCTACACTGCGCGCCATGTTCCAAGCGCGAAGCATCAAGCATTGCAAGACCTGTGGTTCACCAACGCAATACGTGGTTCCGCCCGATGACAACCGCGAACGCGCCACCTGCACGGTCTGCGGCACCGTCCACTACGAAAACCCGTTGAACGTGGTGGGCACCGTGCCCATCTGGAACGACAAGGTGCTGCTGTGCCGCCGCAACATCGAGCCGCGCTACGGCTTGTGGACCTTGCCGGCCGGTTTCATGGAGCTGGGTGAGACCGCCGCCGAAGGCGCCCTGCGAGAAACCATCGAAGAAGCCGGGGCCCGCATCGAACTCGGGGAGCTGTACACGCTGCTCAATGTCGTCAAGGTCGGCCAGTTGCACCTGTTCTACCGGGCCCGCCTGCTCGACACCGACTTCGCCCCCGGCCCCGAGACGATCGAAGCCCAACTCTTCAGTGAGGCAGAAGTGCCATGGGAAGAGATCGCTTTTCGAACGGTTCGCGAGACGCTTTTGCACTACTTTAGTGACCGGCGCCGGGACCGGTACGAGTTGCTTTGCGCCGACATTGTGTGAGCCTGACCTCCAACCCGAATGCCTGACACCAGCCTGGCGCCCGTTCCCCCTGTTGCCGCTGTGGTGCCACCGAGCGCCACCGCCACGCAG
>DASQOS010000240.1:0-4745 GCA_035644375.1 Rhizobacter sp. | reverse complement strand
ACACACTCTCACGTCTGCTGAAACACCGCCTGGTCGATGAAGGCGATGCGCGTCGCGCGCTCGGCACCGAGGCGCTGCAGCGTCTGCAGTCGCGCGTGTCGTCCAGCGAGCGCAAACACAGCGGCGAGATTCGCGTCTGCGTCGAGGCGGGCCTGCCACTGTCTTATCTGTGGCGCGGCGCCAGCGCCCGCGAACGCGCGGTGATGCTGTTCAGCAAGCTGCGCGTGTGGGACACCGCGCACAACAACGGCGTGTTGATCTACCTGCTGCTGGCCGACCGCGCGATCGAAATCGTCGCCGACCGCGGTTTGAATCAGCACGTGTCTGCAACCCGATGGCAAGCCCTGACGGACACCATGCGCCAGGCGTTTCAGGCCGGACAGTTCGAGCCCGGCCTGAACACCGCCATCGACGCCGTGGACGCCTTGCTGACGCAACACTTCGCCGTGCTGCCAGGCACTGAAAACCCGAACGAACTGCCCGACGCACCCGTGATGCAATGAGCGCCGGCTGGCCCCAAGGAAACGCCGGACCATTCCCAAGTTTTCTTTGCTCCCCCCGGGGGGCGGACGCGCAAAGCGCAACCTTGGGGCCCACATCTACCGCCCAAGGAGACCTCGATGCGCGCAGTTGTTTTTCTTTCAATGTATTTGTGTGCAATGGCCCTGGCCGATGCCGCGCAAGCCCAGACGCCGCCGGTCAAACCCGGCTTGTGGCAAATGCAGAGCACCCGCGAGGTCGACGGCAAAAAAGCCCCCGATCCGCTGGAACACCTGAAGGGCATGCCGCCGGAATCGCGCAAACGCATGGAGGAGATCATGCGGCAACAGGGCGTGGACATCAGCGGCGGCGGCACCAAGATGTGCCTGAACCGCGACTCGCTCGACCAGGGCACCTGGCAAGGCACGCAGTCGGGCTGCAAGACCGATTTCAAGACGCGCAGCAGCAGCCGCTGGGCATGGCATTCGAGCTGCACCCAGCCGCCGTCGGAAAGCGATGGCGAAGCGGTGTTCGCCGATGCGGAAAATTACACGGTCAAGCACGCCTCGACCATGACGCTGCAGGGCCAGACCCAGGTGTCGCAGATGACGATCACCGCCAAGTGGCTGGGCACCGACTGCGGCACGCTCAAGCCGGTTGGGCCGCCGAAGCTACCGGTACCACCGAAGACGCCCGCTCAGAAATGAGCCAGGTAGCCGCCGTCCACCGCCAACACCTGGCCGGTGATGTACGACGCCGCGGGTGACGCGAGAAACACCACCGCACCGGCGATCTCGTGCGGCTGGCCCCAGCGGCCGAGCGCGCTGCGCGCCTTGAGCCACGTGCCGATCTGCGGGTCGGCCACCATCGCCGCGTTCGGCTCGGTGGCGAAGTAGCCCGGCGCCACCGCGTTGACGGTGATGCCGTGCGGGCCGAGTTCGGCCGCCAGCGCGCGCGTCAACGCGTCGAGCCCGCCCTTGGCCGCGGTGTAAGCCGCATCGCCGGCACGCGCGATCGGGCCGGCGATCGAGGTGATGTTGACGATGCGCCCGCGGCCTTGCGGCTGCATCAGACGCGCCGCCGACTGGCACAGGTGGAACGGCGCAAGCAGGTCGACCTCGATCAGCGCACGCACGCTGTCGAGATCGAGATCGGCCAGCGCGCGGCGCTCGCGGCGACCGACGTTGTTGACCAGGACGTCCAGGCGCCCGTGCTTCGCGGCGATGCCGTCCATCGCCTGGCGTGCGGCCTGCGCATCGACCACGTCGAAGACGGCGGCATGGACTTGCCATGCGCCCTCGGCGCGCAACGCGTCCACGGCCTGGCCGACATGCGCCGCGTCGCGGCCGTTGATCCACACTTCGGCGCCGGCCGCGGCCAGTGCGCGCACCATTTCCAGGCCCAGGCCGCTGGCCGCGCCGGTGACGAGCGCGGTCTGGCCTTGCAGCGAGAACGGGTGCGGGGTGTCGACAGGCATGCGCGAATCGTAGCCGCAGCCATGAAAAAACCCGCCGGGCTTGCGCTGGGCGGGCTCAGGGGCCTTGTGGGCAGTTTTCTTGTTATTTCTTGCGGTATTTGCGCAGCGCGGCGATCTGCGCGGCCACGGTGTAAAGCTCGGCTCGCGCCACGGCGACATCGATCTCGCCCTTGGCGTTCTTCAAGGCTTCCTCGGCCACCTTGCGGGCTTCGTTAGCCTTGGCCTCGTCGAGGTCGCCGCCGCGGATGGCGGTGTCGGCCAGCACGGTGACCGTGCCGGGCTGCACTTCGAGAATGCCGCCGGCGACGAAGACGAACTCTTCTTCGTTGTTGTCGGCACGCAGGATGCGCACCGCGCCGGCCTTGATGCGGGTGATCAAAGGCGTGTGGCGCGGGTAGATCCCGAGCTCGCCCATCTCACCCGGCAGCGCGACGAACTTCGCTTCGCCGGAGAAGATGTTCTCTTCGGCGGAGACCACATCGACGTGGAGTGTTGCCATGCTCAGTTTTCCTTCAGCGTTCAGAAAGGGTCAGAAGAAGATCAATTGATCTTTTTCGCCTTTTCGAAGGCTTCGTCGATGGTGCCGACCATGTAGAACGCTTGCTCGGGCAGGCTGTCGCATTCGCCACTGACGATCATCTTGAAGCCGCGGATGGTTTCTTTCAGCGGCACGTACTTGCCCGGCGAGCCGGTGAACACCTCGGCGACGTGGAACGGCTGGCTCAGGAAACGCTGGATCTTGCGGGCGCGGGCCACGGCCAGCTTGTCTTCAGGGGCCAGTTCGTCCATGCCCAGAATCGCGATGATGTCGCGCAGCTCTTTGTAGCGCTGCAGCGTGCCCTGCACCGCGCGGGCGGTGTTGTAGTGGTCTTCGCCGACGACGTTCGGGTCGAGCTGACGCGAGGTCGAGTCGAGCGGGTCGACCGCCGGGTAGATGCCCAGCGAAGCGATGTCGCGCGATAGCACCACGGTCGAATCCAAGTGGGCGAAGGTGGTGGCCGGCGACGGGTCGGTCAAGTCATCGGCGGGAACGTAGACGGCCTGGATCGACGTGATCGAACCGACCTTGGTCGAGGTAATGCGCTCTTGCAGGCGGCCCATTTCTTCGGCCAGCGTCGGCTGGTAGCCCACGGCCGAAGGCATGCGACCCAGCAGTGCGGACACTTCGGTGCCGGCCAGCGTGTAGCGGTAGATGTTGTCGACGAAGAACAGCACGTCCTTGCCTTCGTCGCGGAACGATTCGGCGATGGTCAGGCCGGTCAGCGCAACGCGCAGGCGATTGCCCGGGGGTTCGTTCATCTGGCCGTAGACCATCGCGACCTTCGAGTCTTCGAGCTTCTCGAGGTTGACGACGCCCGAATCGGCCATCTCGTGATAGAAGTCGTTGCCTTCGCGGGTGCGTTCACCGACACCGGCAAACACCGACAAGCCGCTGTGCGCCTTGGCGATGTTGTTGATGAGTTCCATCATGTTCACGGTCTTGCCGACGCCGGCACCGCCGAACAGGCCGACCTTGCCGCCCTTGGCGAACGGGCACACCAGGTCGATCACCTTGATGCCGGTTTCCAGCAGGTCTTGCGATGGGCTCAGCTCGTCATAGGCCGGCGCCTTGCGGTGAATCGAGGCGGTGAGTTCCTGGCCGACCGGACCACGTTCGTCGATGGGCGCACCCAGCACGTCCATGATGCGGCCCAGCGTCGCGCGGCCCACCGGCACCATGATCGGCTTGGAGGTGTTTTTCACCATCAGCCCGCGGCGCAGGCCGTCGGACGAACCGAGCGCAATCGTGCGCACCACGCCGTCGCCCAGCTGCTGCTGCACTTCGAGCGTCAGGTTGGAGCCTTCCAACTTCAGTGCGTCATAGATCTTGGGCATCGCGTTGCGTGGGAACTCGACGTCCACCACCGCGCCAATGCACTGAACAATTTTGCCGTCAGCCATGTTCGTATCCTTAAAAAATCGATTCGTTCGGTCTCAAACCGCAGCCGCGCCGGCCACGATTTCAGACAATTCTTTGGTGATCGCCGCCTGCCGCGTCTTGTTGTAGACCAGCTTCAGCTCGCCGATCACCTGGCCTGCGTTGTCGGTCGCCGACTTCATCGCCACCATGCGTGCGGACTGCTCCGATGCCATGTTCTCGGCCACCGCCTGGTAGACCAGGGCCTCGGTGTAGCGCACCAGCAGTTCGTCGATCACTGCGGCCGCGTCGGGCTCGTAGATGTAATCCCAGCCGTGCTGGGCGTCACCTTCTTTGGCCTGGGCGGCCATGCTCTGCGCCGACAGCGGCAACAGCTGTTGCACCATCGGTTCCTGCTTCATCGTGTTGATGAAGCGGGTGTAGCAGAGGTACACAGCCGACAGCTTGCCTTCGGCGTAGGCATCGAACAGCACCTTGACCGGGCCGATCAGCTTGTCGAGCTGCGGCTTGTCACCCAGTTGTGTGACATGCGAGACCACCTTGGCGCCGACACGGTTCAAGAAACCGAGGCCTTTGTTGCCGATGGCCACCGCTTCGCTCTTGACGCCCTGGGCTTCGAGCTCTTTGAGCTTGAGCGTCACGGCGCGCAGCACATTGGTGTTCAAGCCGCCGCACAGGCCTTTGTCGGTGGTGACAACGATGAAGCCGACCGTCTTGGCGCCATCGTTGGCCACCATGAACGGGTGTTTGTACTCGGGCGTGGCCTGCGACAGATTGGCCGCCAGGTCGCGGATCTTGTCGGCGTAAGGGCGGGCCGCGCGCATGCGCTCCTGCGCCTTGCGCATCTTCGAAGCGGCGACCATTTCCATG
>DASQOS010000239.1:0-2976 GCA_035644375.1 Rhizobacter sp. | reverse complement strand
GGATTCGACCGTCGCGCCTGAAAAAGTAGCTGAGGGTTCTACGCCCGCTGACCGCGCGGACATCCCAGACGTGCCCGGGTCCATCCAGCCAGCACCGGCCGTTCCGTTGCCGCCCGAGAACTTCGACGATCTGTCCGATGTTGGTAAGCGTGGCCCCAAGGCCCTCTTGACGGTCAGAGCTTGATCTCTGCGAGCCACGAGTTGACGTGGTCGATGTCGAAGGCAGTGGGATCCCAGGTATCGCGGCCGATCCAACGCTTCATGCCCTCGTGCTCGGGGTGCTGTGCATCGGCCATCGCCTGTACGAAGTCCATGTAGCCCGGCGCGCCGCCGCAATCATCGGGAGGCGCCGCGTTGGCGCCGGCGACACACAGCGGCAGCTTCTGGTCTGCGCTCGGCGGCAGCGTCTTCTCGAGCTTGACTCGGTGCTGCCAGTGATCGCCGAAGTCGTAGACATAGTCGACCGTGCCCGCACGCGTCATCGCCTTGGTCAGGCGCGTGCGCTCGCTGTGCACCGAGCCCGGCGGGTCGTAGTCCGGGTCCGAGCTGCCGTAGCGAACGCCGGCCGCCTCGAACTCGTGCAGGTGCCCACCGCCCCACTGGAACGCGGCCTGGATCACCGCGTGCAGGCGCTGCAGCGTGATCGTCTCGGGCACCAGGACGCGACGCCAGATCTTGGGCGCGATCTCGCGCAGCTCGATGTGCAACTGCACCACCCCGGTGAGCAAGCTGGGCTTCGGAGTGCGCGTGGCCATGCTCAAGCGGCCCGTCGTTGCTCTCGATGCGCGCCGTCGATGTTCCACGGCAGCAACTCGTCGATGCGGTTGATCGGATGCTCGGCGATGCGGCCGAGCACTTCACGCAGATACGCCTGGGGATCGAGCCCGTTGAGTTTGGCAGTCTCCACCAGGCTGTAGATCGCCGCGGCCCGTTCGCCGCCCGCGTCCGAGCCCATGAAGAGGTAGTTCTTGCGACCCAGGCTCACGCCACGCAGCGCGCGTTCGGCGCCATTGTTGTCAATCTCGATGCGGCCATCGTCAAGGTAGCGCGTCAACGCCCGCCAGCGCGTCAGCGAGTAGCCGATCGCACCGGCGATCTCGGACTTGGCGGACACCCGCCCGACCATGCTGCCCAGCCACGCGTGCAACTCTTCGAGCAACGGCCCGGCGCGTGCCTGGCGTTGTCGTCGGCGCTCTTCGGGGGGTTGGCCTCGGATGTCGGCCTCGATCGCATACAGCGCTGCTATCCGGCCAAGCGCTTGCTCGGCCACGGTGCCAGCCGCACGCCCGAGGCTCACGTGCAATTCCCACCACGGTCGCCTCGCGTGCGCCCAGCATGCGGCTTCGGTGACGCGCCCGCTGTCATAGAGCTTGCCCCAACCGCTGTAGGCATCAGCCTGCAGAATGCCGCTGAAGTTCTGCAGGTGCTTGCGTGGATGCTCGCCCTTGCGGTCAGGCGAGTATTGGAACCAGACGGCCGGCGCGTCGTTGCTTGCCGCCGCGCGATCATCTCGCACGTACACCCACAATCGCCCCGTCTTCGTTCTGCCGCGACCGGGGTCGAGCACCGCGACCGGCGTGTCGTCGGCGTGCACCTTGGCTCCGGCCAGCGCGTAGCGACCGAGGGCGGCTACCAATGGGTCGAGCAACTCGTCACCGTGGCCCACCCAGCCGGCCATCGTCGAGCGGTCGATGGCCACGCCCTCACGCGCGTAGATGCCGCTCTGCCGGTACAGGGGAATGTGGTCGCAATACTTGGAGACCATCACGTGCGCAATAAGCCCTGGTCCGGCGATGCCGCGCGCGATCGGCCGGCTTGGCGCCGCCGCCTGGAAGATCGCCTCGCACGCCACGCACGCGAGCTTGGGCCGCACATGACGAATGACCTTGAAGTGCGCGGGAACGTATTCGAGCTGTTCCGAGACGTCTTGGCCGAGCACACGAAGTCGGCCGCCGCAAGCGGTGCAGCCGCAGGCTTGGCCATTCGCATCGTGGTGGTCCTCGGTGGTTCGTGGTCGATGCACTTGCGAGTCGCGCGGCAGGTGAGCCGGCAGCTTGCGGTCAACCTCTGTCTCGTTCGCCGCAACGGCCTTCGCCAGCATCTTGGCCGGCGCAAGTTCATCCAGTGGTTGGCCTTCGATGAGGGTCATTTGCGGGTCATCGAGCTGCTCGCTGGAGGGGCCGAACTGTGCACGAAGGCGTCGCAGCAGCTGCGCCTTGAGCTTGTCGACCATCAGCTTGAGCAGCGCCACCTCCGTATCGCGCGCCTCGACGACACGCAGCAGCGATTCGACGGTGTGAGGCGGGTTGGACGTGGTCGGCACCGAGGTCTACTGTGCCGGGTCCGCGCACCGCGGGCTATCGGTGGCGCACCGGAGGCGAGTTCATCCAGTGGTTCACGCCGCCAGCTCGGGCTGCGTGCGCACCGGCATGCGCCAGTCGATGCCTTCGAGCAGCATCGACAGCTGCGCCGGTGTCAGCGACACGCTGCCCGATGTGGCCTGAGGCCAGATGAAGCGGCCTCGCTCCAATCGCTTGGCCAACAGCATCAGCCCCTGGCCATCGAACCACAGCACCTTGAGGATGTCGCCGCGCCGGCCGCGGAAGACGAAGACGTGGCCGCAGAATGGGTTCTCGGTGAGCGCCGTTTGCACCACGGCAGCCAGGCCATCGAAGCCCTTCCTCATGTCGGTGTGACCCGCGACGATCCACACGCGTGTGTTCGAGGGCAGGCCGATCATTCGAGGCCACGCAGCGCCTGCAGCACGACGCGCACGCTGCTCTCGTCGACTGCGCCACGCAATCTGACGCGAGCACCGCCAATGTCGATCTCGATGCTGCCGGCGTTGGCACGCGGCGCCGGCGACGATGGTGGCGTCGGCGCCGCCGCAACCTCGGGCATCGAGGACTCGATCTTCACGGGCACAAGGAGCGGCGGCGCAGTCCTCGAGATCAACGCTCGTCCATTCCCACGCAG
>DASQOS010000238.1:0-4098 GCA_035644375.1 Rhizobacter sp. | reverse complement strand
ACAGGCCTTTGTCGGTGGTGACAACGATGAAACCGACCGTCTTGGCGCCATCGTTGGCCACCATGAAGGGGTGCTTGTACTCGGGCGTGGCCTGCGACAGATTGGCCGCCAAATCGCGGATCTTGTCGGCGTAAGGGCGGGCCGCACGCATGCGCTCCTGCGCCTTGCGCATCTTCGAAGCGGCGACCATTTCCATGGCCTTGGTGATCTTCTTGGTGTTCTCGACACTCTTGATCTTGCCGCGTATCTCTTTTCCTGCTGCCATGACAAAACTCCTAGATGAGGGTCGTCAGGTTTTAGGCGAAGGACTTTTTGAACGCAGCGACTGCAGCGGACATCTCAGGCTCCGCTTCTTTGTCCAATTGCTTCGTGTCTTCAATCTTCTTCAGCAGCGCAGCATGGCTGGACTTCAGGAACTGGTGCAGGCCGGATTCGAAGGCCAGGACCTTCTTCACGTCCACATCGTCCATGAAACCCTTGTTCACCGCGAACAGCGTCGAGGCCATCAGGCTGATCGGCAGCGGCGAGTACTGGGCTTGCTTGAGCAACTCGGTCACGCGGGCACCACGGTCCAGCTGCTTGCGGGTGGCTTCGTCGAGGTCGGAAGCAAACTGCGCGAACGCGGCCAGTTCACGGTACTGCGCCAAGTCGGTACGGATACCGCCGGACAGGCCCTTGATGACCTTGGTTTGCGCAGCACCACCGACACGCGACACCGAGATACCGGCGTTGATGGCGGGGCGGATGCCGGCGTTGAACAGCGAGGTTTCCAGGAAGATCTGGCCGTCGGTGATCGAGATCACGTTGGTCGGCACGAAAGCGGACACGTCGCCGGCCTGGGTTTCGATGATCGGCAGCGCGGTCAGCGAACCGGTCTTGCCCTTGACGGCGCCCTTGGTGAAGGCTTCGACATAGTCGGCGTTCACGCGGGCAGCGCGTTCGAGCAGGCGGCTGTGCAGATAAAACACGTCGCCGGGATAGGCTTCGCGGCCCGGCGGACGGCGCAGCAGCAGCGAAACCTGGCGGTACGCCACGGCTTGCTTGGACAGGTCGTCGTACACGATCAGTGCGTCTTCGCCGCGGTCGCGGAAATACTCGCCCATCGTGCAGCCCGAGTAGGCCGACACGTATTGCATCGCGGCCGACTCGGCGGCGGTGGCAGCAACGACAATGGTGTATTCCATCGCGCCGTTGGCTTCGAGCGAGCGCACCACGTTCTTGACCGACGACGCCTTCTGGCCGATCGCAACGTAGATGCAGGTCATGTTCTGACCCTTCTGGTTGATGATCGCGTCGATCGCGACGGCGGTCTTGCCGGTCTGGCGGTCGCCGATGATCAGCTCGCGCTGGCCGCGGCCGATCGGCACCATCGAGTCAATCGACTTGAGGCCGGTCTGCATCGGCTGGTCGACCGACTTGCGGGCGATCACGCCCGGCGCGATCTTTTCGATCGGCATCGACAGCTTGGCGTTGACCGGGCCCTTGCCGTCGATCGGCTGACCGAGCGCGTTGAGCACGCGGCCTTTGAGCTCGGGACCCACCGGCACTTCCAGAATGCGGCCGGTGCACTTGACCGTGTCGCCTTCGGAGATGTGTTCGTACTCGCCCAGAATCACCGAGCCGACCGAGTCGCGCTCTAGGTTCAGCGCCAAGCCGTAGGTCGGCAGGCCGTCGGGACCGGCCGGGAATTCCAGCATTTCGCCCTGCATCACATCGGACAGGCCGTGGATACGGCAAATGCCGTCGGTCACCGAAACGACGGTGCCCTGGTTGCGGATGTCTGACGAACCGCCCAGACCCTCGATGCGGGTCTTGATCAGTTCGGAAATTTCTGCGGGATTCAGTTGCATTGTTTTCTCCGGTCCGCGGCACGAGGCCGGCTGGTTGGAAACGCTCGCTGCGCGACGCCTTCGCGTCAGGCGGTGAGCGCCACCTTCATTTGTTCAAGACGGGCTTTGACCGAGGTGTCGAGCACCTCGTCGCCGACCACCACTCGGATGCCACCGATCAACTCAGGCTCCACTTGCACATTGGCGTTCAGCTTGCGGCCAAAACGCTTCTCCAGGGCTTCGACCACCGAACTTAACTGGCCTGCGTCGAGCGGGAAGGCGCTGAACACCGTCGCGTCCGACACACCCGAACGGGCATTGACCAGCCTGTGGAACTGCAGCGCCACCTCGGGCAACGCAGCCAGACGGCCGTTGTCGATCACGGTGCGCAGCAGGTTCTGAACCATGCTGGACAGCGGAACCTTGGCGGCGGCAGCGATCACGTCGAACACCTGTTCGGCGCTGACCTTGGGGTTGTCGGCGAACTGCCGCACCTGCGGGTCGACGGCCACGGCGGCCACGGCATTGAGCTGCTCGGCCGCTTGCTTCAGATCGCCGTGAACGGCGACCTGGAACAGCGCTTCGGCGTACGGGCGGGCGATGGTTGCGAGTTCGGCCATGGTCAAGCCTCCTGCCGAGCCGCCTCAAAGGAGGCTTGCGCCCCCTTGGGGGGCAGCGAATGAATATGAGCTTGGGGGTTCATGTTCAGAGTTCGGTTTTGAGCCGGCCCAACAACTCGGCATGAACGCCGGCGTTGACCTCTTTGCGCAGGATCTGCTCTGCGCCCTTGACGGCCAATGCGGCAACCTGGTCGCGCAGCGCCTCACGCGCCTTCAGCGACTCCTGGGCCGCTTCGGCCTTGGCCGCAGCGATGATCTTGGCGCCTTCTTCGCTTGCGCGAGACTTGGCCTCTTCGATCATCGATTGCGCCAGGCGCTCGGCATCGGCCAGGCGTTGCGCGGTCTCGTTGCGTGCTGAAGACAGCTGCTCTTCGACGCGCTTGTTGGCCAGGGTCAGATCGGCCTTGGCCTTGTCGGCGGCGGACAGGCCGTCGGCGATCTTTTGCGCGCGTTCGTCGAGTGCCCGGGCGATGGGCGGCCACACGAATGTCATCGTGAACCACACCAGGATCAGGAACACGATCAACTGCGCGATCAGCGTAGCGTTGATGCTCACGTTGTTGCCTCTAGGAAAAGGGCTGAACGAACGAAGTGACGTTGACGGGTTGACCGCAACGGCTTACTTCGGCAGGTTGACGATTTGCGCCAGGAACGGGTTGGCGGTCGCGAACCACAACGCCACACCGGTACCGATGATGAACGCGGCGTCGATCAGGCCAGCCAGCAGGAACATCTTGGTTTGCAGCTCGTTCATCAGCTCGGGCTGACGTGCGGCCGATTCCAGGAACTTGCTGCCCATGATGCCGATGCCGATACAAGCACCGAGTGCGCCCAGACCGATGATCAGGCCCGACGCGAGGGCAACAAAGCTAATGACTTCCATGGTGACTCCTTAGGGGTTTAGAGAAAAATAGACAACGAAAAAACAGAACTGCGGGGATCAATGCGTGTCGTGGGCCTGACCGAGGTAGACCAGCGTCAGCATCATGAACACGAAGGCCTGCAGCCAGATGATCAGGATGTGAAAGATGGTCCACACCGTGCCGGCGACGATGTGCCCGAGGAAAAGCGCAATGCCGGTGCCTGTCAACGCGAAGGCGCCGCCCATCAACGCAATCAGCATGAAGATCAGTTCGCCGGCGTACATGTTGCCGAACAGCCGCATGCCGTGCGACACGGTCTTGGCGACGAACTCGATGATCTGGATCAGGAAGTTGAACGGGTACAGGAACCACTTGTCGCCGAACGGGGCCGAGAACAGTTCGTGCACCCAGCCGCCGGCGCCCTTGATCTTGATGTTGTAGATCAGGCACAGGATCAGCACGCCCAGCGACAGACCCATCGTGATCGACAGGTCGGCGGTCGGCACGACGCGCAGATAAGGCAGTTCGACGGTGTGCTCGTTGACCCACGGCAGCAGGTCGACCGGCAGCATGTCCATCGCGTTCAGCAGAAAAATCCAGACATAGACGGTGAGCGCCAGCGGCGCGACCAGCTTGCGGCTCTGCGCGTTGTGAACAATGCCCTTGGCCTGGTTGTCGACCATCTCGACCAGCATTTCGATGGCGGCCTGGAGGCGCCCCGGCCGACCCGACGTGGCCTTGCGTGCGCCCAACCACATCAGCCAACAGCCCAGCGTGCCCATCAAG
>DASQOS010000237.1:0-2684 GCA_035644375.1 Rhizobacter sp. | reverse complement strand
CGCCGTAGCCCCGCATCTGGCGTCGCGCCAGCCGGTGCTGCGGGTGCGATTCGAGGCCCGGGTAGCGCACCCGTCCGACCCCGGGCTGGGCTTCGAGCCACTGCGCCAGCGACCAGGCATTGCTGCAATGGCGCTCCATGCGCAGCGCCAGCGTCTTGACGCCGCGCAGCGCGAGAAAGCTGTCGAAGGGCCCGGCGATGGCGCCCACCGCGTTCTGCAGGAAGCCCAGGCGTTCGCGCCACTCCGCCTGGCGTGGCTCGGTGCCGACCACGGCCACGCCGCCGATCACATCCGAATGGCCATTCAGGTACTTGGTGGTCGAATGCACGACCAGGTCGAACCCCAGTTCGAGCGGCCGTTGCACCCACGGGCTGGCAAAGGTGTTGTCGGCCACCGCCATCAGGCCCTGCGCGCGTGCGATCTGCGCCAGCGCCGCCAGATCGGCCAGCTTGAGCAGCGGGTTGCTCGGGGTCTCGGCCCACAACACGCGCGTCTCGGGGCGGATCGCCGCGCGCACGGCGTCGAGGTCGGCGAGATCGACGAAGCTGAAGCGCAGGCCGGCGCTGCGCGCGCGCACGCGTTCGAACAGGCGGTACGTGCCGCCGTAGAGGTCATCGCTCGCGACCACGTGGGCGCCGGCATCGACCAGCTCGAGCACGGTGGCGATCGCCGCCAGCCCCGACGCGAAGGCAAACGCCTGCGCGCCGCTTTCCAGGTCGGCCACACAGCGCTCGAAGGCCCAGCGTGTCGGGTTGTGCGAACGGCCGTAGTCCAGTCCCTGGTGCACGCCGGGGCTGCTTTGCACGTAAGTCGAGGTGGCATAGATCGGCGGCATGATCGCGCCGGTGCTCGGGTCGGGCGCCTGGCCGGCGTGGATCACGCGGGTGGCGAAGGCCTGTTTCGCGGCTGCGCCGGTTGCATCGTCGCGTGTCATCGTGAAGCCCTCCGCAAATGGTTGAGCAGGTCGAAACGGGTGATCAAGCCGTGGAAGCCCGATGCATCGGCGACGATCGCGACCAGGCCGCTGTCGAGCACGCGGCGCAGCGCCGGCAGCCCGGCATCGGGCGGCAGCGTCTGCAACGCGGTGCTCATCGCACTTTGCACCGGGTCGGCATAACGCGCGGCGTCTGCCTGCACGTGCAGCAGCAGGTCCGACTCGTCCACCACACCGACCAGTGCACCCGCGTCGAGGACCGGCAGCTGCTGCAGATCCGACAGCCGCATGCGCTGGAACGCGGTGAGCAGTGTGTCTTGCGGTCCGACGCTGACGACACTGCCGTCCTCGGCGCGCCGCGCGATCAGGTCGCGCAGATCGCCGTAATGGCGTTGCGCCAGCAGGCCCTCGTCGATCATCCAGGCGTCGTTGTAGACCTTGCTGAGGTAGCGCGTGCCGGTGTCGCAGACGAAGCTGACGACACGCAGCGGCCGCGTCTGGGCGCGGCAAAAGCGCAGCGCCGCCGCCAGCAGCGTGCCGGTGGACGAGCCGCCGAGCAAGCCCTCGGCCTTGAGCAGCTCGCGTGCGGCGGCGAAGCTCTCTTCGTCAGGGATCGAGTAGGCGTGTTTGACCGATGAAAAATCGGCCAGCGCCGGCACGAAGTCCTCGCCGATGCCTTCTACCGCCCAGGCGCCTGCCGGCCCGTGCGTGCCGGTGAGCACCTGGTCGCGAAGGATCGAGCCCACCGGGTCGGCCAGCACGAATTCCAGTTGCGGCTGGACGCGCTTGAAGAAGCGCGTCAGCCCGGTGACCGTGCCGGCCGAGCCGACACCGACCACGATCGCATCCAGGTCGTGGCCGCACTGCTGCCAGATCTCGGGGCCGGTGGAGGTCTCGTGGGCCAGCGGGTTGGCCGGGTTGTTGAACTGGTCGGCGAAGAAGGCGCCGGCCATCTCCCGCGTCAGGCGCGCGGCGTAATCCTGGTAGTAGGCCGGATGGCCCTTGCCGACGTCGCTGCGCGTCATGTGCACCTCGGCGCCGAGCGCCTTCAAATGCAGCACCTTCTCGTTGGACATCTTGTCGGGCACCACCAGCACCACGCGGTAGCCTTTGGCGCGCGCCACCAGCGCCAGGCCGAGCCCGGTGTTGCCGGCGGTCGCCTCGATCACCGTGCCGCCGGGCCGCAGCCGGCCATCGCGCTCGGCGGCCTCGATCATCGAGCGGCCGATGCGGTCCTTGATCGACCCGCCGGGGTTCTGCGATTCAAGCTTGAGCAGGAGCGTGCACGGCCCGGTGTCCAGCCGGGTGACGGGCACCAGCGGCGTATGGCCGATCAGGTCGAGGACGGCGGGCCGCTCGGCGCCCTGCATGCGTTGTTCCGCTCGCCCGAAAGCCATGCCGTGCCCCTTGCAAAGAAGACCCGCCGGCACGGCCTCAGCCGCACAGCGACCAGGCGGCTTCAGCGGCGCTCATCGGCGCGTCCTGCGACCACACCGGCAAGTGCAGGCCGGGCCGCAGCTCGCGCCACTTCGGGTCGCCTTGGCTTTGCAGCGTGTCCAGGTGCTTGCACAGCGCTTGCGCGACCTGCGCCAGCGAGCCCGGGTCGCGCGGGCCGGTGGCCACGAGGTAGTTCAGCGAGGCGAGCGCCGGCACGTTCTTGCCGCCCAGGCCCCGGGCGGTCGCGGGCAGGTAGATCTGCAGCGCGCGCCGGCTGGCGGGGTTGTCGGGGGCAAGCGCCAGCAGTTTCAGC
>DASQOS010000236.1:0-5252 GCA_035644375.1 Rhizobacter sp. | reverse complement strand
CGCTGTCGCGATAGCCGCCGCCTTGTTGGCCGCCGCCGAAGTTGCGTGCTTCTTGGTGACGCATGCCGCCGCCGGGGGGGTAGTCACCCGACTGCTCGCCGTAGGGCTGCGAGTGTTCGCTGGGGCGGGTGTCGCCATAGTTGCCGCCGGCAGCGCTGCGCGGGCCGCCACTTGCACCCTGGCGGTAGTCGTCTTGCGATGATGAATAGTCGCGTTGAGCCATGTTGATTCCTTTCAGGATTGAACCGATCGGTCGTCGACAGGGCGCTTCGTGCGGGGCTATCGCCCGACCCAGAACGCAAGGTGAGCGATGCACAGGCGAAGCGCCGGTCCAACGCGGGTGCGGCAATCTGCATTCCTGTGTCCGTGCGGCGCGCCGCGGCCGACGCCGGCCCGCAAGACGGGGGAAGCGTCACGCAACTGTCATCGGTCGGGCTGCGAAGGCATGGAGATTTTTCTCACCGCCGTGTCGATATGACCGCCGAGTCGCGTGGCCAGGTCACCGAGCGACACGATGCCCACCAGTTCGCGCTCGTCGTTGAGCACGGGCAGGCGACGGATCTGCGTGTCGCCCATGATGTCCATCACGCTGTCGGTGCTGTCGTTTTCCGAACACCAGCGCACCTGTTCACTCATCACGTCGGACACGCAGGCTTCGTTGGGGTCCATACCTGCTGCCGTGGCGCGCACCGTGATGTCGCGGTCGGTGACGATGCCCAGCAACAGCGACCCGTTGCACACCGGCAAGGCCCCGACGTTGAGTTCGTCCATCAACTGCGCCGCGTGCTGCAGCGACTCTTCGGGTCCGATGACCTCGACACCCTTGGTCATCACATCGGCAATCGTGGGCATGGTGTTCTCCTTCGTGGCGGGTTGAAGAGGTAGCGGGCAGCGCTGCACGGCGGCAGCCCGGCGGGTGCGGCAAGGACGGCTCAGCAACCGACGTTCCCGCGGGCTCGGCCGAGGGCCGGTGGGCCGCGGCTCTTCTTCGGTCTTTTCCTGGGAAGACAACGCCATTTGAGCCATTTGGAATTGCGGCCGGAACCTCTTCATTTGAAGGCGGCGGCACGGGAACGCTGCTTGCCGGGCTGGTTGGCATGACCACGGTGGTCACAGGAGTTCACGATGGCGCAGCCAATCTCTCGTCGGCCTGTTTCTTGTCCGCGTTCTGCTTCGGTGCAGGACGAACCTGCTGAACCAATCCACCCGAACGAAGCGCCGGCACAAGAGCCGCTGTTCGCCGCGCCGGTGGCTTTCGGCGTGGTACTCGGTGCCAGTCTCGGCGTGATGCTGGCGGTGCTGATGGGTGCCAACGCAAATTTCATGTTGCGCGACATGCATGTGTCCGGGGCACTGGCGGGCTGGTGCATCGGGGCTGCGGTGGGCGGCCTCAGCGGAGGTTTTCTCAGCGCCTTCATCGGTTGGGAAATGACTCCAGACGCCGCGACGCCCAGCGCCATTGAACTCGCGCCGCAGAGGCGGCCGCGGTAGTTCCAACCCAAGGAAACGCCGGGCCGCCCCAAGTTTGCTTTGCTCCCCTCGGGGGACGGACGCGCGCAGCGCGGCCTTGGGGCCAACATCTAATACGCCGAGGCGCGCAGCTTGTCGCGCAGCAAGTTGATTTGTTGATGGCTGCGACGCAGCACCTGAAACTGCTTTTCGACGCGCGCCTTGACCAGCGCAGGCAGGTTCTGGTGCAGCGCATCGCGGTAGCGGTTCAGCATGTCTTGTGCGTCGCGCTCCAGCACCGACAGAACGGCTTCATCGCCCTGGCCGGACAGCGAACGGCGCAGGTCGACCCAGCGGCGTTGGCTGGCCATGGCGTCGTCCAGATGGCGCTGCAGCTTGCCGCGGTACTGAATGATCAGGGGTTGCAACTCGGCGGCGGCGCGCCGGCAGCCGCCCGCGCGCAGCATGAAGAGGATGCTCAATTCGTCGGAGTTGAGCAGTTCGGCACCGATGGTGAAGCTGTACTCGCCCTCCTTGCTCACCGTCAGCAACTCACTGAGTGTTGAGGCTATGGCAGTTTGGGTCATGGCAGTCCTTTCGGGCTTGAAGCGAAATGCGGCGGATGTTGTTTTCTTTTTGGCATACGGCGTGCCCATCTCTGGAGTGATTACCCGGGTACGCCGCGGTATGTCGCTTGCCTGTGAATGGGCCGGGACACCGAGGAGCCACCATGAAAGACACGCACACTCGCCAGAAAGAGGCTGAACGCCACGAGGGCAAGAAGCATCGCGCCGACGAAACGGTGCCCACCTATCAGGAGCTGCTGGACGAGTCGCTGGATCAGACGTTTCCGGCCAGCGATCCGATAGCGCCGGGCGCAGCGATGCATGCAGAGAAAAAGATCTCGACCGCGCGCGACAGCCAGGACTGGACCTTGAAGCCGGGCAGCGACGTGCCGAGCACGAAGCCAACCAAGCCACCGCAGAAGAAAAAGCGCTGAGCGCCCAGGCGCGGCGGCGCGCGCTCAGGTGCCGTGACGCCGCCGCTCCACCGACTCGACCTTCAGCAGGTGGCGGTACTTGGTGACGGTGCGTCGCGCCACCACCAGGCCCTGGCGCGCGAGCTGGCGGGCGATTTCGGCATCGGACAAGGGCGCCTCGGGCCTCTCGGCGCGGATCATGTCCTTGACCAGGCCCCGGACGGCGGTGCCAGAAAATTCGGCGCCGCTGGCCGCGGTCATGGCACGCGAGAAAAAGTATTTCAGCTCCAGCACACCGACCGGCGTGGCCATGTACTTGTGGTGCGTCACGCGCGAGACGGTCGATTCGTGCAGGCCGACTTCGTCGGCGATCTCGCGCAGCCCCAGAGGCCGCATCGCCATCGGGCCGTAGTCGAAGAAATTGCGCTGTCTCTGCACGATGGCCTGCGCAACGCTGAGGATGGTGGCAAAGCGCTGCTCGATGTTGTGCACGGTCCAGCGCGCCTCCTGCAGCTGCCCGGCCAGCTCGCTGTTCTTGGCGCGGTGACGCTGGAACATTTCGGCGTACACGTGGTTCAGCCTGACCTTGGGAAGAATGCTCGGATTGAGCGCCGCGGTCCACACGCCGCGCACTTTCTTCACGACGATGTCCGGCGTGATGTACTGCGTGCGTGCCGAGCCGAAGCGCCAACCGGGCCGCGGATCGAAGCGCCGCAGGCGCATGCACGCCAGGTCCACCTCGGCGACCGGACGGTACAGGGCACGCGCCAGCGCGGTGAGGTCCTTGGTGGCCAGTGCTTGCAGATGGTCGGTGACGATGCAAGCGATCAGCTCGCGCTGCGCCGGACCTTCGACTCCCGGCACCTGCAGTTGCAAACACTCGCTCAGGTTGCGTGCGCCGACACCGGCAGGATCGAGCGATTGCACGCGCCGCAATGCGATTTGCAGTTCTTCCAGTGTGGTGGGCGGGTCGAGGTCGGTGACCCCTATCAGTTCTTCGAGGGCCATGCGCAGGTAACCGTCGTCGTCCAGCGATTCGACCACCGACTTGGCCAGCACCATGTCGCGTTCCGGCAGGGACAGCACGTTGAGCTGACCGTGCAGATGCTGAGCGAGGGTGGTTTCCGCGGCCAGCAGGTTCATCGGATCGGCGTCGCCGCCGGCGTCGGAGGCGGGCCCGCGTGGCATGCTGTCGAGCTGCCAGTGGTCGCGTTCGGCGGCATCGGGCTCGGCGCTGGCGGCGGTCTCGTCCGGCTCCTCTGGCAATGCCGCGGCCGCTGCGGCCGGGTCGTCGGCCGGCGCCTCGTTGTCGGCCTCGTCTTCAGGCGCTTCCAGGAACGGATTTTTTTCGAGTGCGCCGTGCACCTCTTGCGCAAATTCGAGTGACGACAACTGCAGCAAACGCACCGCGTGTTGCAGCCGCGGCGAGAGCTTTTGCTGCGCTCGGTTGTCCAGGCTGGTAACGATCGAACTCATGCAACTCCTTCACCGTGCAGGCTCAGCGACATCCCGGCACGTCGATTGGATTCGGGGTGTCAGGATTTACTTCTTGCAATGCCTGTGCCGGGTTTCGTGCGTTTGTTCACGCGTCGGACCGTTTCCAAACCCATTGCGTGCGCGACGCCCGGCAAGACACGGCGCAACAATTTTCGAGACGCTGTTTCGCGTCGCCGAGCAGCATTTTTTTTGAAGCTGCGCAGGCTCCGCAATTGCCGATCAAAGCGTTGGCTTGCTGCAATAAATGCGTTCGGTGCGCCGTTGTCGCGGCGGCGCAGGCGGGTGGCGCTCAGCCCGGGTTGGCGATGCCCGCGGCCACGTGACCCGATGGCACATGGGCCGAGGCGTTTTCGATGTGGCCGGTCTGGTCGTCGAAGAAGAAATCGGGCTCGAACTCACGCAAGAAAGCGCCCTTGGGCAGGCCGCCGAGAAACATCGCTTCGTCGATCTCGATGTCCCATTCCATCAAGGTGCGGATGGCGCGCTCATGCGCCGGCGCGCTGCGCGCGGTGACCAGGGCGGTGCGTATGCGCATGGCCGGCGTGGCTTGCTTCTGCAACAGCTTGAGTGCGTCCAGCAGCGGCTTGAACGGGCCGGCGGCGAGTGGCGTGTCGGCGCGGTCGCGTTCATGCGCCTGGAAGGCGTCCAGCCCGGCACGCTGGAACACTTGCTCGGCTTCGTCCGAGAACAGCACGGCGTCGCCGTCGAAAGCAATGCGCACTTCATGCGGATGGGCGTCGGAAGCACGTGCCGAGTGCGGGAAAACCCGAGCGGCCGGCACCCCGGCACTGAGCGCCGAGCGCACATCGGGCTCGTTGGTCGACAGGAACAGGTTGGCATTCAGCGGTTTCAGGTAGCGCCACGGCGATTCGCCGCGGGTGAACACGCCGCGCTGGATCGGCAACCCATAGTGCTGCGCCGAGCGGAACACGCGCATGCCGGACACCGGGTCGTTACGCGACAGGATCACCACCTCGACCGAGGCCGACGGCGCCGCGGCATTGAAAGCCAGCAGCTTGTTGACGAGCGAGAACGCGACACCGGGCTTGGCCGGCTGGGCGACGCGTTGCAGCTGCAGCCGCATGTAGGCCCGGTCGTCGGTGGCTTCGAAGAGCCGGTTCTCTTCTTCGAAGTCGAACAACGCGCGGGACGAAATGGCCACGACCAATTGGCCGGCTAAGGTGACGGGCATGCGGCCGATGATAGTGGCAGCGATACAAACGAAACAAACCGAAGCGCTGCTGAAACGACAGTGAAACGAAGCCGCGCGACAGTGAAGTGTTGCCAGAACGACCGTTCTCGCCACACCCACGGGGATCTCACCATG
>DASQOS010000235.1:0-4380 GCA_035644375.1 Rhizobacter sp. | reverse complement strand
GAAAAGCTGCTGCTGTTCTCGGGCGCGATCCAGATCGCCGGCAGCGTGAAAGCACGCAAGGCGACGCGCCACGCCACCTCCGACTGGATGGAGATCGAAAAGCAGCGCGGCATCTCGGTCGCGAGCTCGGTGATGCAGATGGAGTACCGCGGCTGCGTGATCAACCTGCTCGACACGCCGGGCCACCAGGATTTCTCGGAAGACACCTACCGCGTGCTGACCGCGGTGGATGCGGCGCTGATGGTGATCGACGCTGCCAACGGCGTCGAACCGCAAACGCGCCGGCTGCTGCAGGTCTGCCGCGCCCGCAACACACCCATCCTGACTTTCGTCAACAAGATGGACCGCGAGGTGCAGGAACCGCTCAAGCTGATGGACGAGATCGAGCGCGAGCTCGGCATGGAGGTCGTGCCCTTCACTTGGCCGGTCGGTATGGGCAAGGCCTTCCATGGCGTGATGGATCTGCGCGAGAAACGCATGCGACTGTTCGGCGGTGCCGAGGCGAACCACGGCGAGGAGTTTCTCGACGGCCTCGACAACCCGACCTACCCCGAACGTTTCGGCATGCAGTACGCGCAGTCCAGGGACGAGCTCGACCTGTTGCAGGACGCCGCGCCGCCGTTCGACCGCGAAGCCTTTCTGGCGGGCCGGCAGACGCCGATGTTCTTCGGCTCGGCCGTCAACAACTTCGGTGTGCGCGAGGTGCTGGACGCGTTGGTCGACCTGGCGCCGGCGCCGGGCATGCGCAGCGCGATGCAGCGCGAGGTGCGGCCCGACGAGCCCAAGTTCAGCGGCGTGGTGTTCAAGATCCAGGCCAACATGGACCCGGCGCACCGCGACCGCATCGCGTTCCTGCGCGTGGTGTCGGGCCACTTCGAGCGCGGCATGCGGCTGAAGGTGGTGCGCTCGGGCAAGGAGCTGCGGCCCAACACGGTGGTCAGTTTCCTCAGCCAGCGGCGCGAGCTGCTCGACGAGGCGTTTGCCGGCGACATCATCGGCATCCCGAACCATGGCGTGCTGCAGCTCGGCGACACGCTGACCGAAGGCGAGGCGCTGCAGTACACCGGGCTGCCGTTCTTTGCGCCCGAGATGTTCCGTTCGGTCGAGATCGCCGACCCGCTGCGCACCAAGCAGCTGAAGGCCGGCCTGACGCAGCTCGGCGAAGAAGGCGCGATTCAGGTCTTCAGGCCGGTCGCCGGAACAGTGCTGCTGCTGGGCGCCGTTGGGCAGCTTCAGTTCGAAGTGGTGGCGCACCGGCTGGAGCACGAGTACGGCGTCAAGGCGCGCATTCTGCCGAGCCGCTTTCAGGTGGCGCGCTGGGTGACGTGTGACGATGCCAACGAATTGAAGCGTTTCATCGACGCCAATTCGCACCGCGTGGCCTACGACGCGGTCGACGCGCCGACGGTGCTGGTGGAATACGCCCCGGAGCTGCGTGCGATCGAGGCCAACTGGCCGAAGATCAAGTTCCACGCGCTGCGCGAGCACGCGGGGCTGGTGTTCCAGAAGCGGCTGGACGGCTGATCCCAGGGGCCGGGCACGATGAGTTCAACGCCGGCGGCACGGCCCTCGCGGGTTCGCTTGTACCTGGACCTGATCCGCTGGGATCGCCCCGCGGGCAGCTACCTCTTGCTGTGGCCGACGCTGTCGGCGCTGTGGTTGGCGGCCAGTGGTTTTCCTGGCTGGCACCTGCTGGCCGTGTTCACGCTCGGCACGTTTTTAATGCGCAGCGCGGGATGCGCCGTCAACGACGTGGCCGACCGCGATTTCGACAAGCACGTCAAACGCACGGCGGCGCGGCCGGTGACCAGCGGCGCGGTCAGTCCCAAAGAAGCCTTGCTGCTGGGCGCAGCGCTGGCACTGGTGGCCTTCGGGCTGGTGCTGACGACCCATGCGGCGGTGATCGTCTGGAGCTTTGCGGCGCTCGCGGTGACGCTGTTGTATCCCTTCGCCAAACGCTTTCTGGCCATGCCGCAGGCGGTGCTGGGCGTGGCCTTCAGCTTCGGTATTCCGATGGCATTTGCCGCGGTGCGCGCCGAGGTGCCGGCCCTCGCGGGGTGGCTCGTGCTCGGCAACCTGTTCTGGGTGCTGGCGTACGACACCGAATACGCGATGGTCGACCGCGACGACGACATGCAGATCGGCATCAAGACCTCGGCCATCACGCTGGGTCGCTTCGACGTGACTGCGGTGATGGTCTTCTATGCGCTGTTCGTTCTGGTGTGGGGCGCGATTGGCGTTCACCTTCATTTGGCTTGGCCCTACTTCCTTGCGCTGGCGGTGGCGAGCGGGCTGGCGGCGTGGCACGGCGTGCTGATCCGCGACCGGTCGCGCGAGGGCTGTTTCCGTGCCTTTCGGTTGAATCATTGGCTGGGGTTCGCCGTCTTCCTCGGCGTGGTGGCGCATTTCGCGTGGTCCCGTTGAGGCGTGGCCCAGCCAAAACCACAGGTTTCGCAGTGCCTTCAAAAGAGCTGTACAAATAACCAGTTCCTTTGCCATAATGCCCTCCAAACTCTGGAGAAGCCCGTGGATGCACCCGTCAAACTTGCCACCCTCAACACCGAGAAAGCCAAGGCCTTGCAGGCTGCGCTGGCGCAAATCGAGAAGCAGTTCGGCAAGGGCACGATCATGCGGCTCGGTGAAGGCGAGGTGATCGACGACATCGAAGTCGTCTCCACGGGGTCGCTCGGTCTGGACATCGCGCTGGGCGTCGGCGGTTTGCCACGCGGCCGGGTGGTTGAAATTTACGGACCGGAATCCAGCGGCAAGACCACGCTCACGCTGCAGGTCATCGCCGAAATGCAAAAGCTCGGTGGCACCTGCGCTTTCATCGACGCTGAACATGCGCTCGACGTGCAGTACGCGCAAAAGCTCGGCGTTAACCTGCAAGAACTGCTGATCAGCCAACCCGACACCGGCGAACAGGCGCTCGAGATCGTCGATGCGCTGGTGCGCTCGGCCTCGGTCGATCTGGTGGTCATCGACTCGGTGGCGGCACTCACGCCCAAGGCCGAAATCGAAGGCGAAATGGGCGACAGCCTGCCGGGTCTGCAGGCCCGGCTGATGAGCCAAGCGCTGCGCAAGCTGACCGGCAGCATCAAGAAGACCAACACCATGGTCATCTTCATCAACCAGATCCGCATGAAGATCGGCGTGATGTTCGGTTCGCCCGAAACCACCACCGGTGGCAATGCGCTCAAGTTCTACGCCTCGGTCCGGCTCGACATTCGCCGCATCGGCTCCATCAAGAAGGGCGAAGAGGTGATCGGCAACGAGACCAAGGTCAAGGTCGTCAAGAACAAGGTGTCGCCCCCGTTCAAAACAGCCGAGTTCGACATTCTTTACGGCGAAGGCATCAGCCGCGAAGGTGAAATCATCGACATGGGCGTCGAGGCCAAGGTGCTGGAGAAATCGGGCTCCTGGTACGCCTACAACGGCGAGAAAATCGGCCAGGGCAAAGACAATGCACGCGAGTTTCTGCGCGAGAACCCCGAGTTGTCGGTCGAAATCGAGAACAAGGTGCGCGAAGCCGTCGGCATTCCGTTGTTGCCCGTGGACGGCGCTGCCGACCTGAAGCCTGTCAAATCAAAGGCTGCAGCCTAGGGGTAGCCGCGACAGGGCGACACGCAAGAGCGTGTGACGTGATGCCGCGGCTGTCGCTCAAAGGGTGCGGCATCCAACTGCTCTCGCAACGAGAGCACAGCCGCGCGGAGTTGCGGCGCAAACTGATGGCGCATGCCTTGGCGGCGGCCGAACCCTCGGCGAAGACAGAGATGGCGCAGCCATCTGCCGAGCAAGGTGCTGAACAGGCAACCCCCGCCGAACAGGTCGAGGCGGTCCTGGACTGGCTTCAAGCCCAGCATTACCTCAGCGAAGAACGCTTTGTGGAAAGCCGCGTTCATGCACGCAGGTCGCGCTTCGGCAATGTGCGCATTCGCCATGAACTGGCCCAGCATGGCGTGACCTTGGAGCCCGAAGCCGCGCAGCGCCTGAAAGAAACCGAACTGGCGCGTGCCCGAAACGTGTGGCAGCACAAGTACGGCCGCCTTGCATCCGACGCCCATGAGCGCGCCCGTCAGGCGCGATTTCTGGCCGGACGTGGATTTTCTCCCGAGGTGATTCGGCGCGTGGTTCAGGGCCTCGACGACGAATGACAAACCGCCCCGGGGCGAAAAATTCGCTCCGTCGCCGGTGTTACATTGCGGGGGTTTTCCAGAGGGCGATGCGCCTGATGGGGAATTGGTTTCGCGCTTTCTGCGCCTGCCCTCAGAGTCTGTTTTTTCGCCCCGACGACCGAGCGTTCGCTCAAGCGGTTTTGCGGTGTCAGTGCGGAGACACATGACCACCTTGTCGGCGCACAGACGGCAAATACGCCAACGG
>DASQOS010000234.1:0-3285 GCA_035644375.1 Rhizobacter sp. | reverse complement strand
CATCAAGGCAGCGACGGAAGCCTTCGGCTGGAACTGGCTCTCGGGTCGCTTCACGACGAGCGCGGGCATGTTTACCTCGGGGCTGGGCGCTCACCTCACCTGGACGCTGCCGTTCGGGCTCCTGATCATGCTGGCGGTGTTCAACCGCTTCAACCCGGCCTACGAAGAAGCTGCGCAAGACCTGGGTGCCACGCCGTGGCAGAGTTTTCGCCATGTCGTGCTGCCGCTGATCGCACCCAGCCTGGTCGGCGTGGGCATGTTCGGCTTCACGCTCAGCTGGGACGAGATCGCCCGCACCTCGCAGGCCATCGGCGACGTCAATACCTTGCCGCTGGAACTGCAAGGGCTGACCAGTACCGTGACCACGCCGGCGATCTACGCGTTGGGAACGGTGACCAGCGTGGTGTCGTTCGCGGTGATGGGCTGTACGCTGGCCCTGATGAAATGGCTGGGGCGGCGCAGCAAGCGGCGTGGGGCATGATGGCTGGTTGACAGAACGAAACCACTGGATTGAATGAGCACGCGCCGAGCCAGGCTTGATCCGGCGCCCGCATCCGGCGGCGAGGCGCCTTCGCCCCCCGTGGCATCGGATCGCGTGTACCACGCCATCTATGCCGCCGTCATCGACCACCGCCTGGCTCCGGGTTCCCGGCTGCGCGAAGAAGAGCTCGCGCGAACCTTTGCGGTGTCGCGCACGCTGGTGCGCCAGGCCTTGCAAAAGCTGGCGCAAGACGGCGTGATCGTGCTGCGCCCGAACCGCGGCGCACAGGTGCCCGAGCCCACCCGCCGCGACGGCGAGCATGTGTTCGACGCGCGGCGCGTCGTCGAATGCGAGGTCGCCCGGCGGCTCGCCGGCAAGTTGAGTACGGCGCAACTGGCCGAGCTGCGCCAGATCGTCGAGTCCGAAGCGCGCGCCACGCGGTCGCAGAACAAGCAGGAAGCCATCCGCCTGTCGGGCGAGTTCCATCTGAAATTGGCGCGCATGAGCGGCAACCCGATCTTCGTGCGCCTGCTCGAAGAGCTGCTGCCCACCACCTCGCTGCTGATGGCCTTGTACAAGGCACCGGGTGAACCGATGTGTGTCGCGCACAGCCACCGCAAGCTGCTGCAGGTCATCGGCAAGGGCCTCACCGGTGCGGGTGCGGCCACCGAGATGCGGCGCCACCTCAACGAGATCGAGCGCTCGTTGTCGCAACCGGTGACCAAGGCGGTGCCCGCGTTGCGCGACGTGTTCAAGAACTACCGTTGATACGGCTTCTCGCTGTCAGAGGGCGAGCGAATTTCTCTGCGGAGCGGATGAAGAAGGGGCTCGACCCCCCCGAAATTGTGCCGTCGCGACGGCCACTGCCAAAGCGATGACGCCCAATCCATCGAGAGGACATGCCTCGGCAAGCCGGGTCATGCCGCTCATGTCAAACCGTGCTCCGCGCTTTCACTTTCAATCCGGTTGGGCCACCGTCCGGCGCAAAACCCAGCGTTCGCGCAGCACGTCGTAAGCCCAGTTGAAGGCCACGCTGTAAGGCAAGAAAAACAGCAGCAGACTGGCATCGAGTAAAAACGCCGGCCACAGGCCGATGCCCAGCCACCAGGCGGTGAGCGGCACGGTGACCGCCGCCAGGCCGACCTCGAACAGCAGCGCGTGCAGCACGCGAACGCGGGGTGTTCTGGCGAAACCGATCCGGTGTTGCGCGTGGTCGAACAAGGCGTTGAACGCCATGTTCCACGTCATGGCGATCAGCGAGATGGCGATGGTGAGCGCCCCCATGCGCATGAACGACATGCCCATCACCCAGCCCAGCACCGGGGCACAAATGAGCGTGGCGAGCATCTCGAACGCGGCCGCGTGCAGCACGCGTTCCAACCATGATCTTCTGAGGGTGTTCACCGGGTGCTTCTCGGAGGGGACGGGACGAGGACGGTCTGCATTGTCCGGGCTGGCGGCATCAACCCTCGCCTGAATCGTCGCTGCGGCACCGGTGAAAGCGCTTCGCCTGAGGGACAACCACGAAGGCGCTTCGCCGCAGCTTGTGTAACCTGAAGGCCGCAAAGGTGCTGCACCTTCACCCTCGCACCAGCCAGACGGGAGACACCACGATGCGCTTGCCAGGCCTTGATTTCCAGTTGGGACAAGACATCGACGCACTGCGCGATGCCGTGCGTGCATTTGCCGACGCCGAGATCGCCCCGCGTGCCGCCGAAATCGACCGGCATGACCAGTTCCCGATGGACCTGTGGCCGAAGATGGGGGCGCTGGGCGTGTTGGGGGTGACGGTCGGAGACGCGTACGGTGGCGCCGGCATGGGCTACCTGGCCCACATGGTGGCGATGGAAGAGATCAGCCGCGCTTCGGCCAGCGTGGGCCTGAGCTACGGCGCCCACAGCAACCTGTGTGTCAATCAGATCCGGCGCCATGGCAGCGAGGCCCAGCGCGAGAAGTACCTGCCGCCGCTGATCCGCGGCGAACACGTGGGCGCGCTGGCGATGAGCGAGCCCGAGGCCGGCTCCGACGTGCTGGCGATGAAGCTGCTTGCCGAACGGCGTGGTGATGTCTACCTGCTCAACGGCAGCAAGATGTGGATCACCAACGGCCCCGACGCCGACACGCTGGTGGTGTACGCCAAAACAGATCAAACCCTGGCCGCGAAAGGCATCACCGCCTTCCTGGTCGAAAAGACCATGCCGGGCTTCAGCGTGGCGCAAAAGCTCGACAAGCTGGGCATGCGTGGCAGCCACACCGGCGAGCTGGTGTTCCGCGATGTCGAGGTGCCGGCCGACAACGTGCTCGGTGCCGTGAACGGTGGCGCCCAGGTGCTGATGAGCGGGCTGGACTGCGAGCGCGCCGTGCTGGCCGCCGGGCCGATCGGCATCATGCAGGCGGTGATGGACAACGTGCTGCCCTACATCCACGACCGCCAGCAGTTCGGCCGCGGCATCGGCGAGTTCCAGCTGATCCAGGGCAAGGTGGCCGACATGTACACCGTGCTGCAAGCGGCGCGCGCCTACTGCTACACGGTGGGCAAGAACCTCGACGCCGTGGGCGACGCGCCGTCGCGCCACTTGCGCAAGGACTGTGCGGCCGTGATCCTGTGGTGCGCCGAGAAAGCCACCTGGATGGCCGGCGAGGGCATCCAGATCTTCGGCGGCAACGGCTACATCAACGACTACCCGCTGGGCCGTTTGTGGCGCGACGCCAAGCTCTATGAGATCGGCGCCGGCACCTCCGAGATCAGGCGGATGCTGATCGGCCGCGAACTGTTCAACGAGACAAAGTAGCTGCCTGGGAAA
>DASQOS010000233.1:0-12933 GCA_035644375.1 Rhizobacter sp. | reverse complement strand
GCAGCCGGCCGGCCGGCTGCGTGCGCTGACCTTTCTCACCTTGTTTCTGACCTTCGATCTGGTGCTGTTCGGAGCCTTCACCCGCCTGACCGATTCGGGCTTGGGCTGCCCCGACTGGCCGGGTTGTTATGGCAACGCCAGTCCACTGGGTGCGCAAGCCGACATCCACGCCGCCCAGACGGCGATGCCCACCGGGCCGGTGACGCACGGCAAGGCCTGGGTCGAGATGCTGCATCGCTATCTGGCCACCGCGGTCGGTGTGCTGATCACTGTGCTTGCGCTGGCCAGCTGGCTGCATGCGCGCCAGCGCCAGACAAGCATCTCGCCGTGGTGGGCCACAGCCACTCTGGTGTGGGTGTGTCTGCAAGGTGCGTTCGGCGCGCTCACGGTCACGATGAAGCTGTACCCCGCCATCGTGACCGGGCACCTGCTGGGCGGCATCGGCTTGCTGCTGCTGCTGGCAGTGCAAAGCCAGGGTTTTGCACCGGCCCCGCTGCAGCTGACGCGGCGCTTGTACATGATGGCCGCCATGGTGATGGTTCTGACCCTTGTTCAAATCGTTCTCGGTGGCTGGGTCAGCACCAATTACGCGGTGCTTGCCTGCAGCGATTTCCCGACCTGTCAAGGCACGTGGTGGCCGCCGATGGACTTCGGTCACGGGTTCACCTGGCTGCGTGAACTGGGTGCTGGCAAAGACGGCGCTTATCTGCCGTTCGCCGCGCTCACGGCGATTCATGTGGTTCACCGCCTGGGCGCTGTCGTGCTGCTGACCGCGGTTGCAGGCTTGGCCTGGCAACTGCATCGCAGCGGCGACCCCGCCTTGCGCCGCTGGGCGCTGGTCATCGGCGCTGCGGCGCTGTGGCAACTGGCCAGCGGCATGAGCAACGTCGTGCTCGGCTGGCCCTTGCTGGCCGCGCTGGCGCACACCGGCGGAGCGGCGGTTCTGGCCAGCCTATTGGCGGTGCTGCTCGCGCGAGCCCATGCCTCGTCTGGATGGACGCAGCTGGCCCCATTGGAACGTCGTGTGCCCGTCGCGGCCTCGTAAAATCAAGAGCTCGCCGCACACCATGTCTGACACCGTGATCACCACCGCCATGGCCATCTTGCCAACCTCTCGTTGGCGGCAGTTCTATGCGTTGACCAAACCGCGGGTGGTGCAGCTGATCGTGTTCTGCGCCGTCATCGGCATGCTGCTGGCAGAGCCAGGCGTGCCGCACTGGAAGCTGGTCTTGCCGGCCACAGCGGGCATCTGGCTGGTGGCCGCTGCCGCCGCTGCATTCAACTGCGTCGTCGAGCAGCACATCGATGCCAAGATGGCACGAACCGCGTGGCGGCCCACCGCCAAGGGCGAACTCACGAACACGCAGACCTTGTTGTTCTCGGGCGTGCTGTGCGGTGCCGGCAGCTTGTTGCTGTACACCCTGGTCAATCCGCTGACGATGTGGCTGACCTTTGCCACCTTCGTCGGGTATGCCGTCATCTACACCGTGGTGCTCAAGCCGATGACGCCGCAGAACATCGTCATCGGCGGTGCCTCTGGCGCCATGCCTCCGGTGCTGGGCTGGGCCGCGATGACGGGCGATGTCGGGCCCGAGGCGATGATGCTGTGCCTGATGATCTTCCTGTGGACGCCGCCGCATTTCTGGGCGCTGGCGCTGTACCGCGCCGAGGACTACCGCAAGGCAGGCCTGCCGATGCTGCCGGTCACGCATGGCGCCGAGTTCACGCAGCTGCACGTGTTTCTGTACACGCTGGTGCTGTTTGCCGCCACCTTGCTGCCGTTCATCAGCGGCATGAGCGGCGTCATCTACCTGACTGCCGCGGTGCTGCTCGGTGCCGGCTTCATCGGCCATGCCTGGGCGCTGTGGCGCAACTACTCCGACGCGCTGGCCCGCAAGACCTTCCGCTTCTCGATCCTGCATCTGTCGCTGCTGTTTGCGGCCTTGCTGGTCGATCATTACCTGGGCGGGTTCGTGTCGGATCTTTTGACGAAGGCAAGATGATGATCAAACGCCGACAGTGGATTTTGGGTGCCTCGGTGCTGCTGGCCGGCTGCGACAAGCTGACCGGGCAAAGTGCTGGGGCCGGCAGCAGCGGGGTCTTCAAGTCGGTGGACATCACCGGCGCCGACTATGGCCGCAGCCTGTCCTTGCCCGACCAGAACGGAAAACTGCGCATGCTGGCGGATTTCAAGGGCAAGATCACCGTCGTCTTTTTCGGCTACACGCAATGTCCTGATGTGTGCCCGACCACGATGGCCGAACTGGCGCAGGTCAAAAAGGCCATGGGCTCGGACGGCGAGCGCATTCAAGGCGTCTTCATCACGGTCGATCCGGAGCGCGACACGCCCGAGGTGCTCAAGGGCTACATGGCGAGCTTCGATCCCAGCTTCATCGCGTTGCGCGGCACGCCAGAGCAGACTGCGGCGCTCGCCAAGGATTTCAAGGTGTTCTTCGCCAAGGTGCCCGGCAAGACCGAAGGCAGCTACACGATGGACCACACCGCCGGCTCGTACATCTTCGACACCCAGGGCAAATTGCGCCTGTTCACGCGCTATGGCGGCGGCGCCGAGGCACTGAGCTCCGACATCAAGGCCTTGCTGGCCTCGGCATCGACCTGAACCACAGCGACCGGAAACCGAGAAAAGAAAACGGCCCCGCAGGGCCGTTTTTTGAGTGCTTCGCAAGCTCAGGCCGGTTCGACCAGGGCCTTGCGCATCTTCTTCATCGCCGCCACTTCGATCTGGCGAATGCGCTCGGCACTGACGCCGTATTCGCTGGCCAGATCATGCAGCGTCATGCCGCCGGAGTTGTCGTCGTTCACCTTCAGCCAGCGTTCTTCGACGATGCGCCGGCTGCGCGCGTCCAGCACATCCAGCGCCTGCGCAATGCCGTCGCCGGCCAGCCAGTCACGCTTGCGCGTTTCCATCACGCGGGTCGGCTCGGTGCTGTCGTCGGCCAGATAGGCGATCGGCGCATAACTTTCCTCGCCGTCGTCGTTCTGCGGCTCCAGCGCCACGTCGCCGCCCGACAGGCGGGTTTCCATTTCCAGCACTTCCTCGCGCTTGACGTTCAGTGTGCGCGCGACCGTGTCGACTTCGTCCTGCGTCAGCGTCGAGCGGTGCGTCGCACCGTCGAGAGCATCTTCCTTCAGGCTTTGCTTCATCGAGCGCAGGTTGAAGAACAGCTTGCGCTGGGCCTTCGTGGTGGCCACCTTGACCATGCGCCAGTTCTTCAGGATGTACTCGTGGATTTCCGCCTTGATCCAGTGCATGGCGTAGCTCACCAGCCGCACTCCCTGGTCCGGGTCAAAGCGCTTCACTGCCTTCATCAGGCCGACATTGCCCTCCTGAATCAGGTCGCCGTGTGGCAGACCGTAGCCCAGGTACTGGCGAGAAATCGACACCACCAGACGCAGGTGCGACAGCACCAGCTTCCCGGCAGACTCGACGTCGCCGTTTTCGCGCAAACGCTTGGCAAAGGAAACTTCTTCCTCCAGCGTCAGCAGCGGAATGCGGTTGACGGCCGAAATATAAGCGTCGAGGTTGCCCAGCGAGGGCACCAGCGCATAAGGGTCGCGCAATGACAAGGCAGAAAGAGAAGAGGTGTTCATGACGGAATCAGACATCCAGAAGCTCGTTTGGTTCCGCGAATACTAGCACTCGGCAATCGAGAGTGCTTGCGGCTGGAATCACGGCAATGCCGGGGTTATTTCCGGATGGGGGTCAGAACAAATCTCGGAAAAACAGTTCTCTTCTAGAATGTGGGTGTTTGCAAACATCTTGATCGGGTCAGGTCGGGCGGCCGCGCAAGGCGGGGCCTGGGGCGCTCAGAAGTAGCGCGTGTCGACCTCGTCCAGCACGGCATCCACGACCGCCAGCAACTGCGAGACGCTGACCGGCTTGGTCAGGTAGTTTTGCGCGCCCTCGGCCATGGCGGTTTCGATCTGGCTGGCCAGTGCATCGGCCGACACCACGACCACCGGAATGTCGGCCGTGTTGACGTCGGCCTTCAGGTGGCGCAACAGCTCCATGCCGTCGATGTCGGGAAGGTGCATGTCCAGCAGGATCAGGTCAGGCCGGCGCGCGCGAATCGCCACCAGCCCGTCCAAGCCGGTCACCGAGACGTCGAGCCGCACCTGGGCTCGGCGCGACAGGATGCCGCGCATGACCTCGATGTTGGTTTCGTTGTCTTCGACATAGTGGACCACCCGCTGGTGGTAGTCGCTGGCCGACATTTCTGGCGATCGGAGTTCGGCCACCGGCTGCCGCACGTCTGCGCGTGGCAGCGACAGGACGAATGACGAGCCTTCGCCGGTCGTGCTGATGGCTCGCAGCGTGCCCCCCATCAATTCGGCCAGGCGGCGGCTGATCACGAGCCCGATGCCGGTCCCTTCCAGCGACGAGCGCTCGCGGCCAAGGCGGTTGAAAGGTTGGAACAACTGGGCCAGCTGTTCGGGTGTCATGCCCAAGCCGGTGTCGCTGACGACGATCTCGACGCTGTCGCGCGGGCCGGCGCGGGTCGCGATGTGCAGGCGCCCGCCATCGCTGTTGTACTTGACGGCATTGCTCAACAAATTGGTCAGGATCTGCTTGACCCGGGTGGCGTCGCCGGTGACCCGGGACGCGGTGTCGCCGACCTCCTGCGAGACGATGATGCCGCGCCGCTGTGCGTCGCGTTCGACCAGCGCCAGCGTCGACTCCAGGATCTCGCGGAGGTCCAGCGTTTCCGGCTGCAGATTCAGCGTGCCCGACTCAATGCGCGATAAATCCAGCACGTCGTTGATCATGTTCAGCAGGTGCCAGCCGGCGCTTTGAATCTGCGCCACCCACGGGCGCTGGGCTTGCGGCAGCGGGTGGGCCTGGTCCAGTTCCAGCAATTGGGCAAAGCCCAGCACCGCGTTCAACGGTGTGCGCAACTCATGGCTCATGCGCGACAGGAATTCGCTCTTGGCGAGGTTGGCGGCTTCGGCAATTTCGCGGGCGCGCTCGGCTTCGGCCAGACGCAGGTGTTCGGTGATGTCTTCGACCACGCCCACCACGCGGTGCGGCCGGCCTTGCGTGTCGCGCAGCAGGGTCACGATGGACTGGATCCACACGGTGCGGCTGTCGCGCGTCAGATAGCGGCCCTGGTGGCGGTACATCGGTATTTCGCCGCGCACCAGCTGTCCCGACAGCTCGAAGTCCTGGAAGTGGTCTTCGGGGTGCGTCAGCGCGGTCACGTTCATGCTCATGAGCTGGTCGACGTTGTAACCCGTGAGTTCGCAAAAGCGCGGGTTGACTTGCTGCACGTTGCCATGCAGGTCGGTGTACACGACGCCAATCGGCACGTTGTTCAGAATGTTGCGAAAGCGCTGCTCGCTCTCGCGCAGGTCGGCGTCGGTGCGCTCACGCTCGGCGATTTCCCGTTGCAGCGCGGCGGTGCGTTCGGCCACGGCGGTTTCGATGCGCCGTGTGCGGCCGGTGACGGTCAGCAGCAACGCGCCCAGCATCGCCGTGGCCAACAGGCCGACCAGCGACAGCAACAGGGAATTGCGTTCGCGCGCGTCCGGCACGTCCTCGCGCGACGCCGACACGCGCAGTTCCCACTGCCGGCCTGCGAATGCCAGCGATCGCACGTGCAACAGGTCGGCGGCCTTGGTTTCACACCCGACCGAACCTGCCAGCCTGTGGCGGCCGGTGCCGGGGGCGGTGTCCACGACGCACAGGTTGAGGTAGCGCGGCAAGGTGGTCTGGAACTCTTGCAACGCGGCGTTCATGCGCAAGGTCACGAACACCACCCCGTGCGCCCCCGTCAGGCGCTCGGCCGCCGTGCTGGGCGAGCCGTTGTAAAGAGCGTGGTAGATGACCACCGACGATTCATCGTTGCCGACGTCCTGAGTCAGCCGAAAGCCCGCGCTGGCCACCGGGCTGTCGGTGCGGATCGCCGTGTCGATGGCGTCGCGGGCCGCCGTGATGGAGCGCGCGTTGACACCCAGCGCCGAGGCGTTTTCCTGCAGGGGCTCGATGTAGCGGATGACGGTCAGTTTGTCGTCCGGGCTCGGCTTGAATCCGGAGTCGAAGCGGTCGTACACCGTGAAGTCGCGTACGCCGTCCGAGACGCGCACCTTCGCTTCGAAGGCGGGCACGTTCGGACGCATGACCATCTCGGACCAGCCCATGGCCTGCAACTGGTCGCCCGGCGACGACACCCAGGCCGCCGTGGCGCGTTCCATCTCGGCGCGCGAGACGTCTTCACTGGCCAGGAAAACGTCACGCAGCGCCTCCAGCGCGTGCAATGGGTATTGCATCTGCGATGCCAGGTTCGACGACGCATGCACGGCATCGCGCTCGAACGCGCTCACGACGCGTTTTTCCTCCCATTGCCCGACCTGGCGAATGCCCAGTGCCATCAGCAACATGGCCACGCACAGCGTGAGTCCGACCGTCATGCGCCGTGCGGCCCATTCATCGCGCGGTTGTCCGATCAAGGTCAGCACGATGGGTGCGGCGATGAGCACGCCCAGCGTGTCGCCGGTCCCCCAGATCCACCAGGTGAACAGCAGGCTGTCTGCGGCCTGTTTGTTCAGCAGCCACAGCGCCGCCGTGCCGATGGTGCAACTCGTGAAGCAGGCCACCACGCCGCCTGCGACGAAGAACACGGCGATGTCGCGCAGCTCGCTCAACCTCAGCGGTTGCGACACGAAACGCCGCACCAGCACGGCGCCTGCGGCCGCCTGCAGCATGGCACCGCAGGCGATGGCGGCGGGCAGGGCGACCGAGGTCGTCAAGTTCCAGGTGCCGGGCTTCAGGCAGACCAGGATGTTGACAATGAACGAACCCAGCGCGACACCGGCCAGCATGCGCCAGCCGAACGTCAACACACTGGCGAGCGCGATGCCTGCCGAGGGATACAGCGGAGAGGCGTAGCCCGGCGACACGGCCAACAGCAGCGACGCCCAACCGACCACGGCGTAGGCCAGGGCCGTGCCTGCCAAGGCAAGCGTCCAGTGCGGCGATTTGCGAAAGGGCGCAGACGTCATCAGGCGGATTCGGCGAGGAGGGGGCGGGCGGTGGCGCTGGCGAAGGGGGCGGGCCGGCTGCGGCCAGAGACTACCATTGCGGTCTCGTTTGTCGCTCGGGCCGGTCTCACAGTTGCAACGTTCACCGGACCGCGCGCTTCAGACGTTGAACAGGTCGGCGGGGCGGACCGAGGTTGGATGGCTGTGCGTCGGTCTTCATTTCGTACCCGCTTTCATATCCGCTTTCGGGGTCGCCATGGCTGCGGCGTTTGGCGGTGCCGTTTCAAAGTTCAGATTGTCGCTGACAGCGGTCGTTGGAATGCGGTACCCCATGGCTTGGTAGCCGCGCTGGCGTTTGTCCCACATCCGCAACAGGGCCGGGTGACCGACATCGACGAAGTCGATGATGCGCACACGGGTCTTGTTCGCGTGCTCGCGGTGCAGGCGGCCGGCATATTGCTGCAGCGTGCCCTTCCATGAGATGGGCATGGCCAGTACCAGCGGTCCAGTGGCGGATGGTCAAAGCCCTCGCCGACCAGCTTGCCGGTGGATAGCAACACGCGCGGAGCGTCCGGCGGCAAGGCATCCAGTTCACTGACGAGGGCCGCACGCTGCCTCTTGGACATGCGGCCGTGCAGTGTGAACAGTGTCGACACCCGGTTGGTCAACGCTGCGCCGAGGGCGTCGAGATGTTCGGTGCGCTCGGTCAGAACCAGCACTTTGTGGCCTTGCGCGGAGGCGCTGGAGATTTCGTCAGCGATGGCGACCGTGCGACCGGTATCGCTGGCAAGATTCCGGAACACGTCCTGGATGCCGGCGCACGCGGCAAGGGCCACGCGAGCCGACAGGTAGCGGGGTACCACCTCCAAAGTTTGCAGTGCACTTCGTAGATCGTCTGGTCGGTCAGAGGCACGAGCAGGCGGTTGGCACAGTCAGTGCACTTGATGCGGGGTTTCTCGCAAATACCTGCTCGCCACTCGTTGGCGCAGGCCGGCGAGTAGCCGGTCTTGCCGGCCTTGTTCTCCCAGCGCACCGGATAGACATCGGTGCGGCCGCGAAACAGGCGGCGAAAGAGGGCAACTTTCTCGTCTGTGGTTAACGGTACGGCAGCAACCGGCGCGGTCGGGGATTCGGGCACACGCCAAGCAATGCCATGGGTGTCCAGCAGTCCGACCAGCCGGGCGTTTTCGGCTCGCAGTCGAACGAGTTCATCGCCTGCGTCTGCCGTCATGGCTCCTTCATTCCGACCACAAGCCGGCGTCAATCAGGCGGCGGATCAATGCACCGCGTTTTGCATGACGCACCAGCAGGCGCCGCAGCCCGTGGTCGAACTCCTTGCGGCTGGACGTGAGCGCATAGCCTTCGGCCAACTCCGCCAGGGCGCGCACCGCCTGCTGGTAGCCCGATGCCGAACCGCGCTGCGCCTGTGCATCGATGGCGCCGCTGCCGTCTTCCATGCCAAAGCGATCGTGGTCCTCGCTCTCATCCAGCGACCAGTCGATGATCCAGTGCTCGTCGCTCGCCTCGATGCTCAAGGTGTGCTGGGTGGGAAATGGCTTCAACTCTGACTTCTTGAACGTCTTCAACGGCATGCGCAAGGCCAGCCGGCAACTGCACCAGTTGGCGGTGTAGACGAAGGCGTCGAAGTAGCGCCGCATCCAGTCGGCCGGATTGGCCTTCAGGTCGCCCCACTCGTAGTGGTTGACGAAGCCGGCAGGGGTTATTTCAGCGCGCGTGGAGACCGCACGAAGTTGCGTCATCTCGGCGCGGGTGAGTGGCCGGTCGATAGCCGCAAATTCGTAGTACTGGTACTCGCTCATGGTGGTGGGGCCAACACGGGTTCAGCCAATCTTGCGCTTGCGCGTGGGCTTTTGTACGGCAGCTGTCTGCCTTACAGCGCGAAATGCCGAATCGTCTCCGAGGTGGATGTAAAGATGACCCTGCAACTCGCCATCCACGATTTCGACATGTCCACGGCCGGTCAACTCGTCGCCTTCGTCGAAGCCGTGTCAGGTCAAATCGACGCGCGAACTCGTCCGCGGGTCGAACTGGCAGTCCATCTGGCCTTGCACCATGCCGAACTGGAAGTTACCGGATCGGCCCGCACCGAAAGTAACGTGGCCGGGCACGTCCATGTCGACGTAGTCCCGGTCCCAGCCGGACATCCAGACGATGCGCCAAGGGCCGGAGAAGGGGTTCGGTTTCATGCCACGAGGCGCCTCAAACCATCACGCAACTTGCAGAAGCTCGGCGACTGGTTGCGGTCGATGTCCATCTGCGGACCGATCTTCTCTGCCCACTCGTGCTTGAGCTGCCCAGGCAATGGCCAACCAGCCTTTCGGACAGCCGTTGAACCACCTGGATAGACGGCATCCGCCAGCAATTCCCAGGTGCCGCACACACTGTCTTGCTTGTAGCGGGACAGGACGTCTTTCTTGGCGCGGGGATACGCCGCCAGCAATGCTTGGCGATCACCCAGGAACCAGGCTTCCATTTCCTCGATGGCCAGGCGGAACAAGGTGTTAGGCGCCGGCCGGCACGTGCGCAGCAGGGCTTTCAGTTCCTTGAGAAAGACCTTGCAGTCGCGCCGGTCGGTGTCCAGCACCACGACCACGGCATCGTTGCCTGGTGTCTGGCCATGACCGGCGAGCAGGCGTGGCAATCGATCGAGCAATGTCCGTTTGGCAGGGTCCGCCTTTGCAGACAAGCCGACAGGCAGTCGGCCAATGCCTTTGTAGGAATGCACCCGCCATGTGTGCGGCTCGCCATGTGGCCCGATCACTGCCGGCAACAGCACTTCGATCAGCTTGGCTCCGGAACTGTCCTCCACCAGCACCTCAATGTGCATGGCCTACCTCTCGTCCAGATAGTCGCTGTACCAAAGGCCGCCCAGCGGCAGGCCTTCGTTCACGAGGTTCTGCACGAGCGCCAGGTCGGACACGCGACGGATGGTCGAGAAGCCGTCTTTGCCCTTCTCCAGAATCCAGACTTCCTTGGGGGACAGTGCATCCACGAAGTAGGGCTGGTGCGTGGTCACGAAGATCTGCGGCGCATTCTTCTGGCCGGTGGCATGGCTGCGCAACTCGCTGGCCAGCGAATCCAGCAAACGGTGGTAGAGACCATTTTCGGGTTCTTCGATGCAGATGAACGGAGGTGGTTCCGGGTCTTCCATCAGCAACAGGTAAGCGAAGATCTTTAGCGTGCCATCGGACATCTGCCCGGCGTAAAACGGATCGGCGAATGCGCCATCGTTGAACTGCAACAGCACGCGCTTGTCCTGCGTGACCGCGGTGTGGATGCTCTTGATGCCCGGAATCTTGGCGGAGATTCGGTCAAGAATCGACTGAAAGCGATCCTTGTGCTCGCGCTCCATGTACTGCACCACGTTGCCAATGTTGTCGCCGTGAATGTTGAGATGCCGCTGCGCTCCGGCGGATGGAATCGAGCGCGCCATGTCCGGGTTGAAGTACGACAGGTACCAGCCCTTGAGAAAGTCCCGAAAACGTTTGATGCGCGGGTGTTCCTTGAGCGTTCCCAGGGTGGCAATGCCGAGCTGCCGCAAGTCGGTCAGCTCGACGTTTTCCTGCGCGCGATCCTCTTCGGTCTGCGATTCCTCCACTGCCTCTTCGCCTGCCCACACTTTGCCCTTGCCGTGGTCCAGTCGCAGAAAGGGATATGGCCTGCCATGTTTCTGGCCCTTGCGACGCTGCTTCAGCACTTCCGACTGCACATAGGGCCGTCCGACATCGTCGAGGTTGATTGCCAGTTCGTAGGTGATCGGGCGCTCGCCCTTGGCCTCTCGGTAGTAGATCTCGAACTGGATGGGTTCGCTAGTGCCCAGCGAACGCATGCGTTCGAATCCGCCGCGCTGCTTCATGTCGCATGCCGCTTCGACATCGAACGACAGGCAGTCGGAGACAAAGCCGAAGGCATCGAACAAGGTGCTCTTGCCCACGCCGTTCTTGCCGATTACCACGGTGAATGGCGTCAGAGGGTCGCCTTGCTGCTGCGTGGACAGCTTGCCCAGCGTGATGTCGTGTAGTGCGCGGTAGTTGCGAACACGGAAACCTTCGATCAGAGCCATGTCTTCATTCCTTTTGCCGTGGTACGCATCTAAGTCGTCGCTTCCCTTCGGGCCGCTTCCATAGCAGTTCATACCGACCGCCGCGCCCGAGACCGTGCAGGTCGAGACGCCTGTGCTTGGCAGGTTCGCGGAATTGCTGTTTGAGCGCGTCGCGATTGCCGCCTGTCAGACGCATCGCATCACCTTTCGTGATCCGTCCATGTTTAGTGCGAACTCGACCTTCGCTCACACATTGAACAGGAAATTCAGCACGTCCCCGTCTTTCACCACGTACTCCTTGCCTTCGGCGCGCATCTTGCCGTGGTCCTTGGCGCCTTGCTCGCCCTTGTAAGCAATGAAGTCGTCGAAGGCAATCGTCTGGGCACGGATGAAGCCGCGCTCGAAGTCGGTGTGGATCACCCCGGCCGCCTGCGGTGCCGTGTCACCCACATGGATGGTCCAGGCACGCACTTCCTTCACGCCGGCGGTGAAGTAGGTTTGCAGGCCCAGCAGCGTGAATGCGCTGCGGATCAGCCGGTTCAGGCCGGGTTCGGTCTGCCCCATTTCCTGCAGGAACATCAGGCGGTCGGCGTCTTCCATGTCGGCCAGTTCGGCTTCGGTCTTGGCGCAGATCGCGACCACCGGCGCCTTTTGCCCTTCGGCGTAAGCGCGCAGCTTGTCGAGATAGGGGTTGTTCTCGAAGCCGCTTTCGTCGACGTTGCCGACAAACATCGCCGGCTTGGCGGTGATCAGGCACAACGGTTTCAGGATCACCAGTTCTTCTTTGCTGAAGGCAATGCCGCGCACCGGCTTGGCTTGGTCGAGCGCCGCCTGGCATTTCAGCAGCACGTCGACCAGGCGCTGCGCTTCCTTGTCGTTGCCCGAACGCGCCGCCTTGGTGTAGCGGTGCAGGCTTTTCTCCACCGTCGCGAGGTCGGCCAGGCACAGCTCGGTCTGGATCACCTCGATGTCGGAGATCGGGTCGACCTTGCCGGCCACGTGGATCACGTTCTCGTCGTCGAAGCAGCGCACCACGTTGACGATGGCGTCGGTCTCGCGGATGTGCGCCAAGAACTGGTTGCCCAGCCCTTCGCCCTTGGATGCGCCCGCCACCAGGCCCGCGATGTCGACGAACTCGACGATGGCCGGCACGATGCGCTCGGGCTTGACGATCGCCGACAGCGCCTGCAGCCGCGCGTCGGGCAGCTCCACCACGCCGACGTTCGGTTCGATGGTGCAAAACGGGTAGTTCTCGGCCGCGATGCCGGCTTTCGTCAGTGCATTGAAAAGGGTGGACTTGCCCACGTTGGGCAAGCCGACGATGCCGCATTTGAGGCTCATGGTGTGGTGCTGGAAAAGGGCTTCGCAGGCTGCGAAGCGAAGCCTGGATTCTAGGAGCCTGTCGGGCCCGAGCCAAAGCCCGACAGCGCCTAATCGAAGCGCAGGCTCGCCTTGCCCGTCATGCCCGCACGCAGCGTGCACTCGATGCCTTGCACGACCACCGCATTCATGCCGAAGGTGATGGCGCCGCCCATGCGCGCATCGGCGCGATAGGTGGCCAGCGTGTCGCCGGGCTCGTGACCCCGCGCGCCCGTCAGCGGGTTGACGTCGGGGATCGAACAGCGCGTGCAGGGTTTCACCAGCTTCAGCCGGACCAGGCCTTCTTCGGTGTCGAAGCTGATTTCGTCGAGGTGGTCTTCGCCATGCGCATCGAGCCCGTCCAACACCAGGTTGGGCCGAAAGCGCGCCAGCGTGACCGGTTCTTCGCCGCGTGCCTGCAGACGCTGGTTCAGCTCATCCAGCGAGGCCTGTGAGGTGACCAGCAAGGCGAAGCCGTCGCTGAAGGCGTTCTCGGCGTCGATTTCGCCGGT
>DASQOS010000232.1:0-2251 GCA_035644375.1 Rhizobacter sp. | reverse complement strand
CAGCTGCTGCTGGGTTTCCTGCAGCTGGTCGATCTGCTTGCGTGCGTCTTCGTTGGCATCGCCCAGGGTGGTTTGCGCGGCTGCGGGCAGGGGCGAGGTGGCCATGCCACGCTCGACTGCACCGCCGCCCGCCAGGTTGCGTTGCGCGATGGCCTGCGCCTTGGGTGGCGCTTCGTTCGAGCGCGCGTTGACCAGGATGACCTCCAGGGGTGTGTCCTGGAACATGCGGTTGAAGCCCTCCGGATCGACGAATCGCACCGTCAGCAACACGGCGTGCGTGCCGATCGACACGGCCAGCGCGATTTGCAGGGCGGAGATCTTCTTCAGCATGGGATTCAGGTCACCGGGACGGGTGACGTGGCGGCCGCTGCTTCGGCCGCATCGCCTTGCATGTCGATGGCCAGCGTCAGTGGACCGGCGCTCGGCTCTTCGGCTTCAGCCTCGTCGATCACCGCATCGTCCGTCGTGTCCACCGGATCATCCAGACGTGCTGCGACGCTTGCGTGAATATCGAGCGTCAGCAGATCGGTGCCGGTGATGCGTACCCGAACGCGAGCGCCGCGCGGCAGGCGTTCGGCGCCCACGGCACGGAACACCAGCGGCAGTTCGTCGCTGCGCACCAGACCGTCTTTCATCACCGCGGCGTCCAGCTCCTGCAGATCGTTTTGCACCAGGTATTTGAGCGTCCAGTAACGTTCAATGCCCGACTGGAACGCGTTGTACGCGGTGTAAGCCGCGTCGAAGCTGGAGATGACGGAAAACAGCGCCGCATCCTTGGGCTTGAAGGGTGCGACCAGCGCGGCAGTGCGGCCGTGGCGCGCGCAGGCGATGATCTGCCACTGGTTCACCAGGTCGACATAACGGCGCAGCGGCGAGGTGGCCCAGGTGTATTGCGCCACGCCCATGCCGGCATGCGGCGCTGCCTTGGTGCCCATGCGCACCTTCACGCCGGGCGCCATGCTGGCTTGGCTGCGGTAAATGCCGGGCACGCCCAAGTCGTTGAGCCATCCGCCCCAGGTGCTGTTGGCCAGGATCATGGCCTCGGCCACGATCAGGTCCAGTGGCGCGCCGCGTTGGCGCGTGCCGATCAGCACTTGCTCATCGCCTTGCGGCTCATGGCCGTCATGACCTTCGAGGCGAAAGTTGTAGTCGGGCCGGTTGAAGAGTTCCGGCTTGCCGCGCACGGCTTCGCGGCCGGCTTTCAGGTGACGCGCCAGGCGGAACGCGAACGCCAGTTCGGCCGCGAATGCATAGTCGGCCGAGGCCTGCCCGGTGAGGGCCGCCTCGGTGATGACCCGGTCCAGCTGATCGTGTCGCAGGTTGGCGGCGATGGGCACGCGCTCGAGCCGCGTCTCGCTGCCCTTGATGGCCAGCGTGGCTTCGTCGAAGCTCACGTACAGCGACACGGCCGGGCAGTCGTGTCCTTGTTGCAAGGTATAGGTCTGTACCACCTCGTCGGGCAGCATGGTCAGCTTGTGGCCGGGCATGTAGACGGTCGACAGCCGGTCGCGGGCCAGCTTGTCGATCGGGCTGTCGGGCGCAATGGCCAGCGCCGGTGCCGCGATGTGAACACCGAACACCACCGTGCCGCTGCCCAGACCTTGCACCGACAGCGCGTCGTCGATTTCGGTGGTGGCTGAGTCGTCGATCGAGAACGCCTGTGCCGTGGCCAGCGGCAACACTTCCTTGACGGCGGGGGCCTGCAAGGCAGGCAGCTGGGTTCCCTTGGGAAAATTCTCGAAGAGAAAACGCCGCCAGTGAAACTGGTACGGTGAATCGATGGCGCCGGCTGCCGTCAACAAATCCAGCGGCGCTTTCTGCGCCTGTTTCGACGCCTCGACCACGGCCTTGTACTCGGGCGCGTTCTTGTCGGGTTTGAACAGGATCTTGTACAACTGCTCGCGCACCGGCTGCGGGCAGCCGCCCGCCACGAGTTCGGCGGCCCAGGTGTCGATCTGCAGAGTCACCTGCTTCTTGCGCTCGATGCCGAGCAGCGCCGCCTTGACGATGTCTTCCGAAGCCTTCTTGAACATGCCTTTGCCAAGACGGCGAAAGTAGTGCGGCGCTTCGAACAGGCGGAACAGCGCGGCAGCCTGCTGGGCTGGGCCCGCGCTGGCGCTGAAATAGTCGCGTGCCAGATCGGCAAAGCCGAATTCGGCTTCAGGGGCAAATTCCCAGGCCAGATCCAGATCGATTTCTTGCGCCAGGCGCTGGCCCTCGGCCACGAGTTCAGCAGGAGCGGGCTTGTCGA
>DASQOS010000231.1:0-2221 GCA_035644375.1 Rhizobacter sp. | reverse complement strand
CGGCGCGCGGCACAGCTGCGGGCGGCAGGCCGCTGTCGATGAAGGAGGTTCAGGCCGAGGTCAACGCGGTGCGGCAGGCTCGGCGCGCGGCCAAGGATGCATGAGCCGGCCTCGGCTGGTGCTGGACACCAATGTGCTGGTGTCGGCGTTCTTGTGGCAGGGCACGCCGGGGCGCGTGATCGAACTGGCCGGCGAGAAGGAGGTGCAGCTCTTCACCAGCCGAGTCTTGCTTGATGAGCTGGCCGCGACCTTGGCCAAGAAGAAGCTGTCCAGGTACGTGGCAGCCACAGCTTGACGACAGCGCAGATGCTGGCGAGCTACAGGCGCATTGCCAGCACGGTGACGGCGCGGCAACTCGATGAGCGCGTGTCGCGCGATGTCGATGACGATTCGGTGCTTGCCTGTGCACTGGCTGCTCGCGCCGATTTGATCGTCACCGGCGACGACGATTTGCTCGTGCTCCACGACTTCAAGGGCATCGCCATTGTTTCGGCGGCTGAGGCTGTGAGACGCCTCGGCAGCAAGAGCTGAGACAAGCAGGTGTTCGATGCCTTGCGTGCGTTGATGACGTCACCCGATCCGCCCAAGCGGCCTATCGGGTTCGTCACCTCCGAGGACAAGGGCAAGAAGGGGCAGGCAAAAGGCAAGGGCTGACCCTTGCTCGCGCTCTTGCTCGCGCGCCGCCGCGGCCCTGATCGATGCGTTGCGAGTGCAGCGCCCCGCGCTGCGGCTCTTACTGACGCACAGCACGGCCACCGGCCGCCAAGCGGGCCGCGCCTTGATGTGCGAAGGCGACCTGCAGGCCTGGCTGCCTTACGACACGCCGGGCGTCGTGCAACGATTTTTCGCGCGCTTTCGGCCTGCGGTGGGCGTGCTGATGGAAACCGAGGTCTGGCCCAACCTGCTGCACGCGGCCCAGGCCGCGGGCGTGCCGATGGTGCTTGCCAACGCGCGCCTGAGTGCCCGGAGCCAGCGCAAGGGCCAGCGTTTGTCGGCGGTCTTGGACCCTGCCGTCGACTCGCTGGCGCTGGTGCTGGCGCAGACCGAAGGCGACGCCGAGCGGCTGCGCCAATCGGGCGCAAGCCATGTCGAGGTGTGCGGCAACCTGAAGTACGACATGGCCCCCGACCCGGCCCTGCTGGCGCGCGGCCGGCAGTGGCGCCACGGGCTCGGCCGTCCGGTGGTGCTGGCCGCCGTGACCCGCGAAGGCGAAGAAGCGATGCTGCTTGCCGCGTGGGCCCGACATGCCACGGCTGCAGCACGGCCGCTGTTGCTCATCGTGCCACGGCACCCGCAACGCTTCGATGAGGTCGCGGCGCTGGTGCAAGGCGTTGGCCTGCGCTGCGTCAGGCGCAGCCGTTGGAACGAGGCGCCGCCGGGCGACGCGGCGCAGGCCGACGTCTGGCTGGGCGACTCGATGGGCGAGATGCCGCTCTACTACGCACTGGCCGATGTGGCTTTGCTGGGCGGTAGTTTCGCGCCGCTGGGGGGGCAGAACCTGATCGAAGCCGCCGCCTGCGCTTGCCCCGTCGTGATGGGGCCGCACACCTTCAACTTCGCCGAGGCCGCCGAACTGTCATTGGCTGCCGGCGCCGCACTGCGGGTGCAGAACCTGGATGAAGCGGTGGCACAGGCCCTGGTCTTGCTGAACTCGGGCCAGCGCGACGCGTGGGCCGGGCGCGCGCTGGCGTTTGCCGAAAGACACCGCGGCGCGGCCGTGCGCATGGCGCAGCGCATCGCGACTTGGTTGGCCTGACGCAAAGGTTCACGCCATCGAGGCCGCGCAGTTCGTCATTGCACCCATGACAAGAAGGTCACGAGTTGATCGAGGCTGCGCCGTAGTCAAGGGGTTTAAACTCAGGCAGCGACTGAAGAAGCTACCGCCCAGCCGCGTGGCCGAGGTCGCGGACTTCGTGGAGTTCTTGGCTTCACGCGAGGAACGTGCAGCAGCGGCTCACGGAGGGGCTGGCGCGGCTGGATGCGCTCAACTTGCGGCCGGTCTCTGAAGATGAGATCGAAGATGAAGTGCAGGCTGCGCGGCGCGAGCGGTGTTCGCAGCAAGGCGCTTGATTGGTGCGCGTGCCAAGCAGTGTTTGTGATCGACATGCTGGACACGGTGTTGGCTCAGGCCAGTCGATCATCACAGCAGCTAAAGAAGGAATGCCATGACGACTTTGGAAGTGAAGCTGGATTTGCCGGACAGACTGGCGCGTGAGGCGCA
>DASQOS010000230.1:0-2829 GCA_035644375.1 Rhizobacter sp. | reverse complement strand
CGCGTTGTAGACCACCACGCTGCGCGGTGGCACGCGCTGAGGCAAAGGCTCGCGCAGCGGGCCTGCCGGCAACAGCCAGCCATTGCCCGCACCGCGCTCGTCGAACACGATGACCTGGGCGTCGCGTGCCAAGCGCCAATGCTGCAAGCCGTCGTCGCTCAACAGCAGGGTGATCTGCGGGTGCGCATCCAGCAGCATCCGCGCCGCGGCGACCCGGTCTGCGCCGACGGCGACTGGCACGCCACTGCGCAAGTGCATCAACAAGGGTTCGTCGCCGACCTGACTGGCAGGCGTCTTCTTGTCGGCCAGTTGCACGCCCGCTGCCTGGCGGCCATAACCTCTGGAGACGATGCCCGGCGTCCAGCCGCGGGTGCGCAACATGGCCACCAATGCCAGCGTCGTGGGGGTTTTGCCGGCGCCGCCGGCGATCAGGTTGCCGACCACCAGCACCGGCACAGGCAAGGCGACGGCGCGCGAAATGTGCAGGGTGTAGAGCGCGCGCCGACATGCGACGGCCGCGCGAAACAGCCACGACAGCGGCCACAGCAGCCGGGCCAGCGGGCCGCGTTGCAGCCATGCGGCTTCGAGTTGCGATGCGGCAGGCACCGATGGGATCAGGTTCGAAAGCAGCCGGTACCCAGGGCGGTCATCAACGCGCCTCGGCGCTTTGCCCGTTCTGGGTGGCGAAGGTCAGGCGCGGCAGGCCGGCACGCCGTGCCGCATCCATCACCGTGATGACCGACTGATGTGCCGTGGTGGCATCGGCCGAGATGATGATGACCGTGTCCTTGGCGCCTTCGGACGCGGCCACCAGTTCGGCGGTCAGCAACTCGACGCTGCGTCCCTCCAGCAGCTTGCGGTTGACGGCATAGCGGCCGTCGCCGGACACCGACACGATGACTTCGCGCGGGTTGTCTCTCGGGCGCTCCGCGTTGGCGACGGGCAAGGTCACCTGCAGTTCGGTGAACTTGGAGTAGGTGGTCGACAGCATCAGGAAAATCAGCACGACCAGCAACACGTCGATGAACGGGATCAGGTTGATCTCGGGATCTTCCGGGTTGTGCTTGCGGAAGTTCATCGCGGGGCGATCGGCTCGGCAGGTAGTTTCTTCGGCACCGAAAAACGCATCAGATGCGGCAGCATGCGTTCGGCCGCTTGCTCCATTTCCAGCGTATAGGCCTCGACCTGGCCGCGAAAGTAGCGATAGAACATCAGCGAAGGAATGGCCACCATCAGGCCGAAAGCCGTGTTGTAGAGGGCCACGGAAATACCGTGCGCCAGCAGAGCGGGGTTGCTGCCGCCGGTAGGCGCCTGTGAACCGAAGATGTCGATCATGCCGATCACCGTGCCCAGCAGGCCGAGCAGCGGTGCGGCCGAGGCCACCGTGCCCAGAGTGTTCAGGTAGCGCTCCATCTTGTGCACCGCGGCGCGCCCGGCGGATTCAAACGAGCTGCGCAACACGTCGGCACTCAAGCGCGGATCGGCGATCACAGTGCGCAACCCGCTGGCCAGCACGCTGCCGAGAATGGAGTTGTCGGCGAGCTTGTTGACCACGTCAGCCGCGGGCAAATGCGCCCGCGTGACGGAGACGACTTCATCCAGCAGCCGTGGCGGCGCCACACGCGACGGACGCAGGCTCGACAAGCGTTCGATGATGAGCGTCAGTGCGACGACGGAACACAGGAGTAAGGGCCAAATGGGCCAGCCGGCCGCTTGTATGATCGAAAACAATCCGGTCCTCGTCGCAGAAGTTTGGGGCCTGGGTGGCTCCGTGCAGGAGGGGCGATTATGACCTCAAGCCCGCGTCCATCAACAACATCGCACCCTTGCTTGCGTCGCGCTGTTGTCAGCCGCTTCAGACCTTGTGCTGTTTGCCGGAAGCCCGCTTCAACGGCCGTCCACTGCATCTGTGGACAACATTGTGGGCAACTGCACTGGAGCCCCTCGCAAGCCGCGCAGATTCAAGGCCCACATCAGTTTGCTCAAACTTTAGGCACAAAAAACTCCTTGAAAATCAAGTACTTGGACGATTGTGAAAGAGTCATGACAGGTAAAACCGCTGGCATCGCTATGTGCGGCGCGCTTGTGGAGTTCTCGACCCGCGCCGTTGCTGGCTTAGCCCATGGTTGAGCCGTCTTCGCCACCTCCAGAGCGCCTGGTGTGGGGCGTCGCTGCATTGGTGCATGCGGTGTCCGACGCACTGGCTTCGCGTTTCGCGGCATGCACGATGCGTGGCGAGGTGTCGGGCTTTTCGCGTGCTGCCAGTGGGCACGCCTACCTGAGCCTGAAAGACGCCGACGGCGCCAATGCACTGATCCGTTGCGCGATGTTCCGGCGCGCGGCAAGTCTGCTCGACTTCGCGCCGGCCGACGGCCAGCTGGTGGAGGTGCGGGGTCGTCTTGGCGTGTACGAACCGCGCGGCGAATTGCAGTTCATCGTCGAATCCATGCAGCGCGCCGGGGCCGGCGCGTTGTTCGAGCAATTTCTGAAGCTCAAGGCACGGCTCGAGGCAGAAGGGCTGTTCGACCCGCAGCGCAAACGCGAGTTGCCGCCTTACCCGCGGCGTGTCGGCGTGGTGACGTCACTCGGCGCGGCCGCGTTGCGCGATGTGCTGGCGGCACTGGCGCGCCGCGTTCCGCATGTCGAAGTCGTCATCTATCCCACCTTGGTACAGGGAGCCGAAGCGCCGCCGGCTCTGGTGGAGGCGATTGCCATGGCGGGCAGGCGTTCGGAAGTTGACGTGCTGATCGTCTGCCGCGGCGGCGGATCGCTGGAAGATCTGTGGGCCTTCAACGACGAACGCGTGGTGCGGGCGATCGCCGCCTGTCC
>DASQOS010000229.1:0-12181 GCA_035644375.1 Rhizobacter sp. | reverse complement strand
TCGCGGTGTTGTGCAGCGTGCTGCCCTTGGTGCACAGGCGGCCGAAGTTGGCCGGGTGATCGGGGTCGCCGCGCACGCCGGTGACGGCGCCGCCTTGCGATTCGATGATCACACCACAACCCACACCGCAATACGGGCAGGTGGAACGGGTATCGGTCACGGTCTTTCCAGGCTGCGGCGGACGGGTGCGGCCGACAGGCGTGAACTGTTCACGGGGTGTGAGGCGCCTGCACCTCGAAGGTCCGATCGCCGACCGCGCCGGTGGAGGCGCCCGGACCGGCTTTGGGCAGCGCAACGTTGATGGCCAACGTGGCCAGTTCCTCGGCGTCCAGGTGCACCATGCCCTGGTCGACCTTGAGCTGGAACGGCTGCGTGCAGCCTTCGTCCGCGCCGCGCGCGCAGCCATCGGCCAGACCGATGGTCCAGTTGTGCAGCGGGCAGGCCACCGCGTCGCCGAACACGATGCCCTGGCTCAGCGGGCCGCCCTTGTGCGGGCAGCGGTCGAGCAGCGCGAAGACCTTGTCTTCGCTGTTGCGGAAGATCGCGACGTTGGGGCCTTGTGCGCGCGCCACGCGGCGCGAGCCGAGCACCGGAATGTCGGTGACCAGGCAGATGGGTTTCCATTCACTCATGATGCTGCGGACTCAGACGGAAAGAGGGGTGAACTGGCGCGTGTCGACCGATGCCTTGTCGAACTCGAACCAGGGATCGGGCTCTCCGTCCAGCGAGAACTGCAGCCTCTCCCACAGCGCTTTGCGGCCCGCGGGGTCGTCCAGGATCTTTTTCTTCACGTGGTCGAGGCCGACCCGGTTCACGTAGTGGACGGTGCGTTCCAGGTACCAGCCCTCTTCGCGGTACAGCTGGCAGAACGCGCCGGTGTACTCGAGCACCTCTTCGGCGGTCTTGAGCTTGACGAAGAAATGCGCGACCTCGGTCTTGATGCCGCCGTTGCCGGCCACGTACATCTCCCAGCCGGAATCGACGCCGATGATGCCGACGTCCTTGATGCCGGCCTCGGCGCAGTTGCGCGGGCAGCCGCTGACCGCGAACTTGACCTTGTGCGGCGCATACATGCGCCACATCGCGCGCTCCAGGTCCTTGCCCATCTGCGTGCTGTCTTGCGTGCCGAAGCGGCACCATTCGCTGCCGACGCAGGTCTTCACGGTGCGCAAGGCCTTGGCGTACGCGTGGCCGCTGGGCATGCCGATGTCCTTCCAGACATTGACCAGGTCTTCCTTCTTGACGCCCAGCAAGTCGATGCGCTGGCCGCCGGTGACCTTGACGGTGGGGATGTTGTACTTGTCGACCGCGTTGGCGATGCGGCGCAATTCGTCGGCCGTGGTCTCGCCGCCCCACATGCGCGGGATGACCGAGTAGGTGCCGTCCTTCCGGATATTGGCGTGGCTGCGTTCGTTGATGTAGCGGCTTTGCGGGTCGTCCTTGGCCTCTTTGGGCCAACTGCTGATCAGGTAGTAGTTGACGGCCGGGCGGCAGCTCGAACAGCCGTTCGGCGTGCGCCAGCCCATCGCCTGGTAGACGCCGTCGATCGTGAGCAGCTTTTGCTCCTTGATGGCGTCGCGCACTTCCTGGTGGCTGTGATCGGTGCAGCCGCACATGGCTTTCTTCTTCGGTGCGGCCGAATAGTCGCCGCCCGCCGTGAACATCAAAAGCTGTTCAACCAAGCCCGTGCACGAGCCGCATGACCCGCTTGCCTTGGTGTGCTTGCGCACCTCTTCGAGTGTGAACAGGCCTTTTTCCTTGATGGCTTTGCAGATCGTGCCCTTGGTGACACCGTTGCAGCCGCAGACTTCGTCGCTGTCGGCCATGGCGGCCGCCTTGCTGTGGCCCTCGTGTCCGGTGTCGCCGATGTTGGATTCGCCGAACATCAGCTTGTCGCGGATGTCGGTGATTTTTCGGCCCTCGCGCAGCAGCTTGAAGTACCAGCTGCCGTCGACCGTGTCGCCGAACATGCAGGCGCCGATCAGTTTGTCGTCCCTGATGACGAGCTTCTTGTAGACGCCGCCGTAGGGGTCGCTCATGACGATTTCTTCGCAGCCCTCGCCGCCCATGAAATCGCCGGCCGAGAACAGGTCGATGCCGGTGACTTTCAGCTTGGTCGAAGTTTGCGAGCCGATGTAGCGGCCGATGCCGAATTCGGCCAGGTGCGTTGCGCACACCTTGCCTTGCTCGAACAGCGGCGCCACCAGGCCGTAGGCAATTCCGCGGTGCGCGGCGCATTCGCCGACCGAATAGATGCGCGGGTCGGTGACGGTTTGCAGGGTGTCGTTGACGACGATGCCGCGCGCGCACAGCAGGCCGATCTTTTCCGCCAACGCGGTGTTCGGACGGATGCCCGCAGCCATCACCACCAGGTCGGCCGGCACTTCGGTGCCGTCCTTGAACTGAACCGCCATCACGCGGCCGGCCTTTCCTTCGTCCTGGTCGCCGATCAGCGCTTGCGTCTGGGCGTTCATCAGGAATTTGAGTCCGCGCGATTCGAGTGACCTTTGCAGCAGCTTGCCCGCCACGTCGTCGAGCTGGCGTTCCATCAGCCAGGGTGCGATGTGCACCACGCTGACCTGCATGCCGCGCAGCATCAGCCCGTTGGCGGCTTCCAGGCCCAGCAGCCCGCCACCCACCACCACCGCGTGCTTGTACTTGGCCGCGGCATCGATCATCGTGTTGGTGTCCTGGATGTCGCGGTAGGCGATCACCCCGTCCAGGTCTTTACCGGGCAAAGGCGGTATGAAGGGATTGGAGCCGGTGGCGATCAGCAGCCGGTCATAAGCCTCTTCGGTCCCATCTTCGGAAATGACGATTCGCTTGCTGCGGTTGACATCAACGACCTTCTTGCCCAGGTGCAGCTTGATGCCGTGGTCTTCATACCAGCTCATCGGATTGAGCACGATCTCATCGAGCGTCTGTTCCCCAGCCAGCACGGGCGACAACAGAATGCGGTTGTAGTTGGGATGCGGCTCCGCACCGAACACGGTGATGTCGTACAAATCGGGCGCGATCTTCAACAGCTCTTCCAGCGTGCGCACGCCGGCCATGCCGTTGCCAACCATCACCAACTTCATCTTCTTCATCGAGTTCTGCCTCAGTCGTCGTAGTTTGAGAGAAAGGAAAAGCAATCGGGGTGCCAGTGCACGGTGCCCTTTGAAGCGCATGTTGGTGCAAAGCGCACTTCTTTCGGGCGAGATTCTTGCTTTATCGTTCTCAGTGTTTTTTACGTGCCCTCTTTGAGTGCGATTTTGCCGCGAATATGAGCTTCGACATTGACATCGGCCACGCGAGCCAGCCCGGCCAACGCGAAAGCAACGAAGATTTTGCCGCTTCTGCGCGACCCTCTGCTCACGAGGAGATCAGAGGGTTGGTCGCCGCCATCGCCGACGGGGTATCGAGCGGGGGAGAGGGACTGATGGCGGCCCAAACCACGGTGCAGGCCTTGATGGAAGACTATTTTGGTGCGCCACCAACTTGGCACACCACGGTGGTGTTCGATCGCATCATCAGCGCGCAAAATTCCTGGCTGTGGGGTTACAACCGCCGCCGCCGTGACAGTGCGGCGCTGACCGCACTGACCGCGCTCGCGCTGCAGGGCCAAAGCTGGACTCTGGCACACGTTGGTGACACCCGCGCCTATCTGCTGCGCAGCGGCGAGTGCCAGCAACTGACGCAGGACCATTGCATCGACCACATCGATTTCCGCAGCGGTTTGACCCGCGCCATCGGTCTCGACGACTCGGTGCGCGTCGACTACGAGCAAGGCGACTTGCGCTTGGGCGATACCTTTGTGCTGCTCAGCGACGGCGTGCATGGCGTACTTGCGAATGCGCAGATGGCCGAGTTGGCCATGCGCGGAACGGCGCAGCAGGCCAGCGATGCCTTGGTGCACGCCGCGTTGGCTGCCGGCTCGCGCGACAACGCCACGGCGCTGGTGATGCGAGTCAAGGGTCTGGGACGCTCACAGTTGCAGGACGGCTTGCTGCGCAGCCGGAAACTGCCGGTGCCGCCGCGCTTGAGAGTCGGCGATGAAATCGATGGTTACGTGGTCACGGCGCTGGTGGCGGATACCGCGGTTCACCTGCTGTATCAAGTGAGGGACTCGCAGACCCGGGACTTGTGGGCGCTCAAGACGCTGCATCCTTCGCGAGCCAATGACCCCGAAGAACGCGCCATGTTTGCGCACGAAGCATGGCTGAGCGCGCGTGTCGCCGAGCGTGCCGACCGGGGTTTCGTTCAAGTGAAGGACGCGCCCGATTCGAGCGCGTTCTACGTCCTGTATGCATGGCATGCAGGACACACGCTGGAGCAGCACCTCGCAGACTCGAACCGGCGCGCGGTTGGCGTGGCCGAGGTGCTGGCCTGGGGCATCGCGGCGGCGAAAGCACTCGGGCAGCTGCATCGTCTGGGCATCGTGCATCGCGACGTCAAGCCAGGCAACTTTCACTTGGGCGACGATGGCCAGTTGCGCTTGCTCGACCTGGGCGTCGCCGTGTCGGGGAGTGAGCCTGTGGAGCAGCGTGCGTTGCATGCCGGCACGCCGAGTTACATGAATCCCGAGCAGTGGAACGACGAACCCGCCGACGCACAAAGCGATCTGTTCGCGCTCGGCGCGACGCTCTACGAACTGCTCACGGCCCGCCTGCCCTACGGCCAGATCGAACCCTATCAGACAGCACGCCACAAGCGTGATCCGCAGCCGCCGTCGCGGGTCCGGCCCGACGTGCCAATTTGGCTCGACCACATCCTCCTCAAGGCCGTCGCGCGCGATAAGAAGCAGCGCTTCGAGACGGCCGAGGAATTGATGCTGGCCTTGGAACGAGGAGCGTCGCGTTCGCTGCCTGCCCTGGGCGTGCCGCCTTTGCTCGCGCGCAGCAAGAGCGGGCTGTGGAAGGTCGCCTTGGTGATCTCGTTGCTGTTCAACCTGTTGCTGGTTTATTGGCTGCTGTTTCTGCCGCGCTGAGACCGGCAATTGTTCGTGGCACTTCACTTGCTTTCTATCGGGACGTCGGCCCGCTGAACCACTCGCATGCGCCTTGGGGCGTGTCGGCGCGCTGTATCACCACACAACACAACATTCACTGAGGAATTTGCATGGCTTCTGCCAAGGAGTTTTTGAAATCGGGCCATCCGCCCACCTTGTTCGCGGCATTTCTGTATTTCGACTTCTGTTTCGCCATCTGGGTGATGAATGGCGCCATGGCGCCATTCATCAGCGAAACCTACAACCTGACGGCAGCGCAGAAAGGGTTCATGGTGTCGGTGCCGATTCTTGCCGGCGCGTTGATGCGTTTTCCGCTGGGCGTGCTGTCGCAATACATCGGGCGCAAGAATGCGGCGATGGTCGAAATGAGCCTGATCGTGATGGCGTTGGCCTTCGGCTACTTCTTCGTCAACACCTACGACGGCGTGCTGGCGATGGGCGTGCTGCTCGGCATTGCCGGAGCCAGTTTTGGCGTCGCGCTGTCGTTGGGCTCGGGCTGGTTTCCGCCCAAGTACAAAGGCCTCGCGATGGGCATCGCAGGTGCCGGCAACAGCGGCACCGTGCTGGCAGTGCTTTTTGCGCCGCCGTTGGCCGCCAAGTTCGGCTGGCAAGCTGTTTACGGACTGGCCGCGCTGACCATGTGCGTGCCGATGGCCGTGATGTGGTTTGCCGCCAAAGAGCCGCCCGATATCGAGCACCAGACTCTGCGTGAACATGTGTCATGCCTGTTCGAGAAAGACGGCTGGGTATTCAGCCTCATTTACGTGATCACTTTCGGCGGGTTCATCGGCTTGGCGAGCTTTCTGCCGACGTACTTTCACGACCAATTCAATGTCACCAAGATTGAGGCCGGACAACTGACGATGTTGGCCACGCTCATGGGCTCCGCTGTGCGTGTGCTGGGCGGCTATGTGTCCGACAAGATCGGCGGCATCAACACGCTTGGCGGTGTGCTCGGCCTGGTGGCCGTGACGCTGGTGCTGTGCGGCATGGCGTCGACCTCGGTGGCCGTGACCACCTTGCTGTTCATGCTGTGTTTTGCGGCCCTGGGCGCCGGCAATGGAGCGCTGTTCCAGTTGGTGCCGTTGCGCTGGCCGTTGAGCACCGCGGTGGCCGGTTCCATGATTGGCGAGATCGGGGCGCTCGGCGGTGGATTCATTCCCAACGCCATGGGGCAATCGAAGCAGTGGACCAACACCTACCTGTGGGGCTTTGTGGCCTTTGCCGGCTGTGCCTTGCTGGTCATGGCCATGTTGCAGATGGTGCAGATTCGCTGGACCCGGACCTGGGCCGAAAAGGGCGGCCGTCCCCGCGTGCGTTCCTGACTCCCGCACCTTAGGGGGGGCGCTGGCGCCGGCCGCGGGATGGGGTTGCCCGCCGTTATGATGAACCAAGGGGCTTCCCAGGTCGTTCGCAGATCCGATCATGATTTCGTGAACTGAGCCGCGAATCACATTCGCGTCGTCATGGCCCCTGGTGTATACAACCGCAAGGCATTCGCGAGTGAGTAAATGACGGAATCCCAGCATGTCCTGTCCGCGCGCTCGGAACAAATGCGTGGACTGACGCGGGCGCTGGATCTCGATCCGGAAGCCTGGGGTGTCGTATTGCTCACTTTGCTCGACCGCGCCGACGCGCTGTTCGCCATCAAAGAAGCCTCAACCGGCCGTTATGTGCACGCCAACAGCGGCATGCAAGCGCTGCTCGGCCGTCCGGCCGAGGGCATCACCGACGACGATTGGGTCGATCCCGCCGCTGGCGCTGCGCTGCGGGCAGCCGACCATTCGGCCATGGTGCAGACGGTGCCCCAGGTCAGCGAGCATCGCTTCGAGCAAAACGGCCAACGGCGCGAATTCAGTGTCACCCGCGTGCCGCTGGCGCCTGCGGGCGGCGGTGCGGCGCGCTTCCTGTGCAGCCTGTGGATCGAAGTCACCGCACAGCGCCAAAGCGAGGCGCAGTTGCACCTGGCGCTGCAGCAACTGGAATTGCAGCAACAGGCGAACGAAGAATTCCGTCGCGAAGTCCAAGAGAACCAATCGCTGCGCGACAGCGTCACAGGCCTTTACCAACGTGGGCACTTTGACGATCAATTGCGTCGCGAGGTCGACCTGTCGTCGCGCGAGCACCGTGAATTTGCGCTGGTGTCGGTGTGTCTCGACCCGCTGAGCGATGAGGCGCGCGCGCTCGGGCCTGAAGCCCGCACGCGCGTGCTCGAAGCGCTGGGGCGGCTGCTGCGCAGCAACACCCGTGCAATGGACGCTTCCTGCCGTGTACAAGAAGACCTGTTTGCGGTGCTGCTGTCCGGCGTGGGGTTGGCAACCGCTCATGCCCGCATGGAAGGCTTGCGCCGGCAGTGCGCCACACAGATCGTCATGCTCAATGGCAACGATCTCGGCTTCACCGTGTCGATGGGCGTGGCGAGCTTTCCGCACACGGCCCACTCGCAAGAAGAACTGCTCCAGGCCGCAGATGCCGCGCTCACACAGGCGCAACGCCGCGGCGGCAATCACGTCACGCTGGCCAGCATTCGCTTCGAAACGGAGTGATCAGCCGGCCAGCAGCGCCAGCGTCGCCTTCCATTCCTGGGGTGTCACCGGCGTGATCGACAGGCGATTGCCGGGGCGAAGCACACGCATGGACGACAGCGCCGGCTGCTCTCGCATTTCCTTCAGCGACAGCAAACGCGTCTTGCGCTCCAGCTTCACGTCCACATGCCACCAGCGCGGTTCGTCGTGCGTGGCTTTCGCGTCGAAGTAGTGGCTGGCCGGATCGAACTGTGTGGCGTCGGGATAGGCTGTTCCCGCGACTTCCGCCACGCCCGCAATGCCCGGCTCGGGGCATGACGAGTGGTAGAACAGCACACCGTCGCCGGCGCGCATCTGGTCGCGCATGAAATTGCGCGCCTGGTAGTTGCGCACGCCGACCCACGGCACGGTTTTTCGCGGGGCTTTGGCCAGGTCGTCGATGGAGCACTCGCCGGGCTCACTTTTCATCAGCCAGAACTGTTGTGTCATGTGAAGCCTTCGTCCGTCGGGTCCGCCGGCCGCTCGGACGCCTGCACGCTGAGTTGCTGTGGGCAAGTAAGGTGTCCGCTGCGGACCGTGAGCCGCATTCCTGAACCAAGGAGTTCAGGTGGGCGAGGTCAGCCAAGCTTTGGGTTCATCTGACGCGAGACGATCACGCCTGCTTGGCGATGTTCCAAGCCCTTGCTCATATGAGCATCGGTTCAAGGAAATATAAAACTCACGCGAACGCAACGGACGAAAATCATTCTACGCGTGCAGGCTGCAATTGCATGTGAATTCAGAGCAATTGTCCGTCGGCGCCGAGGGCTTGATCGAGGCGCCGAATCAACGCATCGACATCGACCTCATCGGCATGGCCTGGCGAGGCCTTGGGCAAGGGCCGCTCGGCGAGGGCGTAGGCCAGATTCAGCGCTGCCAGCACCGCAATGCGCTCGCGTGCCTTGACACGTCCGGAATCGCGGATCGTGGTCATTTCACGGTCCACATTGCCCACGGCTTCCAGCAGCAAGGTTTCGCCGCCTTCGGGGCAACCGAGGATGTAGCTCTGTCCCATGATGGTGACTTCCATCTGCTTCACGATGCGCTTCCTCCGGTCGGGGTGTCAGTCGGAAAGTCGCCGGGCAGGCGCACCAGCAAGGCGTCGATGCGGCTGCGCGCTGCGTTCAGGCGCGAGCGCAGGTTGTCGCGTTCGCTGCTCAATGCAGTCACCTGCTGTTCGAGCAATTCATTGGTGCGCTTGAGTTCTTCATGCCGAAGCAGCAAACGCTCCACGCGATCCGCGAGTTCCTGGGTCTTCGACATGGCGCTGTGGGTTGAAGTGACTGGCCGTGATTGTAGGGTCGCACCCGTCGCTGCTTACAATCGCGCCGTTGGTGCCCGTGCCGGTTTTCACGCCGGCACAGTTAAACGGGAAGCAGAGGTCCGTACAACCACCCCGGTTGTGCAACCCACCTGCGCTGCCCCCGCAACGGTAAGCGGACGAAGGTTCACGCCTTCGCTCATGTGCATACACCACTGGAACCCCGGTTCTGGGAAGGTCGCATGGGTTGTCCGCCAGCCCGGATACCGGCCAACGAGGGGACTGCGGCTTGCCGCGGGCCATGCGGTGCGCTCTCGCGGGGAAGCAGGAGCGCACGACTTCTTTGTCGAGCTTTCATGACCACCTTTGCTTCCGTGCCGAGTGCACCTCCGGCTGCACGCAGCCTGCTCTGCCTTTGTCTCATCGCGGCCTTCGTGGCCACCGCTTCTGCCCAGTCGGTGCTCCCACCCGTTGTGGTGACGGGTAGCCGCGAACCGCTGCCGCTGGACCGTGTGACCTCCGATGTCATCGTCATCGATGCCGAGCGGATTCTCACCACCACCGCCGATTCGCTGGAAACCCTGCTGCGCATCGAGGCCGGTGTGCAGGTGTCGCGCAGCGGTGGCCCGGGCCAGAGCGCGGGCATTTTCATCCGCGGTGCCGGCTCCAGCAACACCGTGGTGCTGGTCGACGGCGTGCGCGTCGGATCGGCCACGCTCGGGCAGTTCGAATTCGAGTCGATCAGCCTGTCGCAGATCGATCGCATCGAGGTGCTGCGCGGGCCGGGCTCCAGCCTGTATGGCGCGGATGCGGTCGGCGGCGTGGTGCAGATCTTCACGAAGCGCGGCGAAGGCCCGCTGCGCTTGTTCGCCAACGTGGCCGCCGGTGGCTACCACTCGCGCCAGGGCGGTGCCGGAATCAGTGGTGGCGCAGGGGGCTTTGACTATGTCGTCTCGCTGGGCCGCGAAAGCAGCGATGGCGTGTCGGCGACGAAACCCAACGCCCCGTTCGGCGTTTACAACCCCGACCTCGACGGATTCACCCGCGACAGCGGCCAAGTGAAACTCGGGTTCACGCCTGCTGCGGGTCATCGCATCGGCCTGAACTTGGTCGAGACGCGCTTGAACGGGCAGTACGACTCCACCGAACCGCCGTCGTTCCTGCCGGACGCGGACTTTCGCAACAAGTTGACCAGCAGCGTTGCATCGCTTGACTACCGCGGGGTCCTCAGCTCGGCCTGGACCACGACGGTTCAGCTGTCGAAGAACGACGACGACTCGAAGACCGGCGGGGACATCATCGATCGCTTCCGCACGCGCCGCGACCAGCTGACTTGGCAGAACGCCTGGACACCCAATGTCGACACGCAAGTCATGCTGGCGTACGAGCATTTGAACGAGCAAGCCGAGTCGCCGTCGTACGACCAGGAGCGTCGCAACGACGCTCTGGTGCTGGGGTACAGCGGAAAATTCGGTCCGCAGGCGTTGCAGGTCGATGTGCGCCAAGACAGCAATTCCGTCTACGGTGACAACACGACGGGCCGACTGGGCTGGAGCCTCGAAGTCGCGAAGGGCCTGCGCGTGCGCGTGTTGGCTGGCAATACCTTCCGCGCGCCAAGCTTCAACGAGCTGTTCTTTCCTGGCTTCGGTGTACCGGGAATCGAGCCGGAAAAGGGCCGCAGCTTCGAGCTGGGTCTGAACTGGCGTGAGGGCGACAGCAACGCTGCCTTGACCGTGTACCGCAACCGCGTGAGCAACCTGATTGCCTACGACAGCAGCCCCGCGAACTGCCCGCCCGACCCGTCGTACATGTTCGGCTGCGCGGTCAACGTCGGCCATGCCCGCCTGCAGGGGGCCACGCTGTCCGGTTCGCAGCGCTGGAAAGCTCTGGAGGTCGGCGCCACCGTCGACTTGGTCGATGCCACCAATGAAGACACCGGCCAGCGCCTCAACCGCCGCGCGGCCCATCAGGCCAGCCTGACGGCCGACTATCGGATCGGCGACTGGAGCGTGGGCGGTTCACTCGTCGGTGTCGGCTCGCGGCCTGATGGCACGCAAATGTTGGGCAGCTATGAAACGCTGGACCTGCGCGGTAGCTGGCGCTTTGCACGCCAATGGCGGCTCGAAGCCAAGCTGCTCAACGCAACCGATCGCGACTACGAGCCGGCATATGGGTACCAGAGCCTGGGTCGCCAGGCCTGGATCGGTCTGCGTTTCGATGGCGCGGGTCTTTGAGCGAAGGAAACGGTGCAACGCGAACTCGTCCTCGGTGGCCAGCCCAGCGGCAAGTCGCGCTGCGCCGAGCGGCGCGTGGCGGCGTGGCTGACGGAACCTGCTCACGGGGTCATTTTTCTGGCCACCACCCTGGGCTATGGCTCCCAACCTGTTGATGCCGATGGCGAGCAGGTGACCTTGGTAGTGGCGGGTATCGAGATGGCGGTGAAAAAATCCACAATCGCGAGATGAACCGTTTTCTGTTTCGTCGCGGACTGCTCTGCATCTTGCTGCTGCTTGCCACGACGGCCAACGCTGCGGTGACGGTCCCCGACCACCGCGGCACCACGCTGACGCTGCCCGCGCCGCCGCAGCGCATCGTGACGCTGCTGCCGTCGATCACCGAAAGCATTTGCGCCCTCGGCGGTTGTGCGCGCCTGGTCGGCACTGACCGCTTCTCGAACACGCCGACCGAGGTCAAGGCGTTGCCCAAGCTCGGCGGCCTGGAAGACGCACAGATCGAGCGCATCGTCGCGCTCAAGCCCGACCTGGTGCTGGCCGCGCCGTCTACCCGGGTGATCGGGCGGCTCGAACGGCTCGGGGTGAAAGTGCTGGTCATCGAATCCAACACCCATGCCGAAGTGCGGCGCGGTCTCGACACCTTGTCGCTGCTGCTTGGTGTGCCCGACCAGGCAGCCGTGGTGTGGAATCGCATCGAGCGCGACATCGATGCTGCGACCGCCCGGGTGCCACCGGCACTGCGCGGCCGGCGCGTCTACTTTGAAGTCGATGGCTCGCCTTATGCGGCCGGCACCGCTTCGTTCATTGGCGAGACACTCGCGCGGCTGGGCCTGGGCAACATCGTGACGCCCGAGCTCGGCCCGTTTCCCCGGCTCAGCCCCGAGTTCATCGTGCGTGCACAGCCCGACCTGGTGATGGCCGCCGAGCGTGAATTCGACGGCATGCCACGCCGTCCCGGCTGGATGGCGATCCAGGCGGTGCGCATGCGCCGCGGCTGCGGGTTCAACGCCGAGCACTACGAGTTGCTGATTCGCCCTGGCCCGCGTTTGGGTGAGGGCGCGCAGGTGCTGGCCGACTGCCTGGTGCAGTTGAACAAGGCGCGCTGATGTCCGACGACGAACGCATCGAACGA